>JADFHH010000124.1 GCA_022567275.1 Pseudomonadota bacterium
GCCTTCGAGATGTTGCGTGGAAGACAGCCAACGGCGGCTCATGACCGCTCCGCCATTGTCTGGACCGCATCCTTCATGCGCAGGTTTCCCGCGCCATCGACCTCGAAGATATGCAAAGTGCCCCATTCGATCCTGACCGGCGGCTTGCCGGTCATATCCCAGCCGGTCGCTTTTGCCATGATCGCCCGGAGGACGCCCTTATGGGTTACCGCGAAAACATCGTTGCCAGCCGCACCGATCTCGTTCAGCCAAGGTTGCACGCGCTCCAGCAATTGCCTCGGGCTTTCGCCGCCTTCGGGACGAAAATCCAGGCCGCGCGCTTCATTGACCGCCATCGCGCGGCCGTATCGCTGCCTGAGTTCCAACAGGACTTCCCCCTCCCAGCGCCCCCAGTTCATTTCGATCAGCCGGCGTTCGGTTATAATGTCGCGTCCGCCCAGAATTTGTGCCGTTTCGCGTGCCCGCGACAACGGGCTTGTGACCCATTGACGGGCCGAAACCCAGCCTGGCAGTTTCCAGTCAAGGATCGCGGCCCGGCCGTGCGCGCTCAAAGGCACATCGCGCTGGCCCTGCAAACGGCCTTGTTCCGTCGACGCCGTTGGACCATGGCGAAGCAGCGCGAGTGCGCTCACCCCGAAGTCTCGGCAATAAGATTGGATGTCCGGCCGGCGGGCATTGTTTAACTTCCGCTTTGAATCACTGAAAGCCTGGGTTTTTTCCGGGCGGATAAAATGCCGCCAACATCGTTGCCAATGTTTTCAAGACCATCCAGCGGCAACGACCGCGCGACTTCGGAAGGCAAAGGCTGCAGGGGCAATTGGCGCAGTGCATCGGCCATGACATGGGGATCGGCGGCCTGTTCGGGACGCAGCATGGAGACCAGGCCTAATTCCTGCGCCCTTGTCGCGCGTATCAATTGTTCTTGTCTGGGATGTGTGCGCGGCACGATGATCGCGCGTTTGTCGTAGGACAATATCTCGCAAAACGTATTATACCCACCCATCGCCACCACCCCTATCGCACCGGTCAGAAGCTGGCTCATATTATTTTCAAAATCAATAACTTCGATGTTTTCAAGTGCCCGGGCCCGGTCAAGAATCATGTTGCGGGCCGAACTTTTCATAAATGGGCCAAGCACCAGCAGGCCGGGATACGGCAAGCTGCCGTCGCTCTCGTAGGCTTTTAAGACCTGGCCGATCAATTCCTCGCCATCGCCGCCGCCGCCGACCGTGGCCAGCACATATGGGTTCGTGAACGAATGTTGCGCGCGCATGGATTTGACCGTCGGATGGCGTCTAAGATATCCGGTAAAAGATAGCTTGGAATCGAGCCCGCCGGGGATATCCATATCCTTCAGCGGGTGCCAGAATTCACGGGTGCCGTAAATCCAGACCCGGTCGTAAATCGTCATGATCTCGCGCAGCACATTGCCGGGCGCCCATTCTTCAGCCACCCGTTCCGGGGAATCCAGAACGTCGCGAAGGCCAAGCACAAGCGAACAGCCGCGCCGTTTGAGCACGTCCAGGGTTTCTTCAAGCTCACCTTTAAAACCGAGCGGCACTTTATCGACAATCAGCATGTCGGGATTGAAAATCTCCGCGGTATGCCGAATGATCGCCTTGCGCAGTGCGATCGTTTCATGCAAATCGATGTGCTCGTGCATCGATGTATATTCGCCATTATAAAGCTTGATGACGCTCGGGATCTTGACGAAGTCCACGCGCGCCGGAAAGCTGAACCTGCCGGCGATCGGCGAGCCCGTGACGATCAGGACAGACAGTTCCTTGTAGCGCCGGATCAGGAAATTCGCGATCGTCCGGCAACGCGTCAGATGTCCCAGCCCGAAGGTGTCATGGGAGTACATCAATATGCGGGTGTGTTCGGATTTTTTCATTTTTTACTACGCGATTACAATGAGCTGCGTCTTCCAGAGCATGATCCGTTTAGCTTCAGGAGGATCCTGTAGTTCAGGTGTTGCGCGGCATAGCCGATCCCCTCCACCCGCCTGCAACATGTGAACGGTCAAGCGTCCGCCCTGCCTTGCGCATGTTCTTGTAAACACTGCATGTGGTACAAGGCACATCGGCCCGTGGCTCAATACCATCGGTCAACATCCCGCGGGCATATTGCATTTGTTCGGAGTTGAGTGCGCCGTCAAGGCCGTCTTCGAATACATTCCCGTCAAAGGCTTTCCAGTTGTTGAGGCAGCAACCCCAGATGGTGCCATCGAAATTCACTTGCGGTTGATCCCAGAGTTGATGACAGACATGCTCCATATAGCTTGAACCGAATTTTTCCTTGAATTCGGAGCGCGTTGCGGCGCCAATCTCCATTTCCCTGCGCACCATGTCCTTGTCGCGCACCGGAGACCAGTTTTCATCCCAATTGAGTTTTGTTTCAAACGCCATCCCGCGATCTTTGGCCATCTGCCGGGCCTTGACGATTTCATGTTCGTTGTGGCCGAAAACCACAAACTGCCAGGTCAGCAGCGGAAACTCGGACTTGTATTGCTTCTTGTAGGCATTGATCTTGTCGATATTTTCCATCACCTGGTCGAAATTTCCGCGCACCCGGTACTGTATGTAGGTTTTCTGGGAGGCGCCATCGATCGAACAGCGAATGTGCTTAAATCGAAATTTCACCAGCGCCTCAAGCGTCGCATCACGCACCGTGTTCAGGTTTGCGCCATTGGATGCGGTAAGCCGTACATCCTTTTCAAAGGCATATTCGATGATTTTCGGCAGTTGCGGATTGAGGAAAATTTCGCCGAAATTGGATAACTCTATTTCCCTGACATTTGGATTTTCATCAATCAGCCGCTTGAAATTGTCGAAGCGCAGAAATCCCAGCGCCATATGTTTGTAAAGTTCACCGGTAGCGGTTTTGCAGGTCGGGCATTTAAGCTGGCAATGGGTTGAGGCCTCCAGCCGGATACGTGCCGGCGAAATCTGAGCATCATTTCGCTCAGCCGCAACAATTTCAGATTTATCCAAGGGGTTATTTTTCAATTCTTCAACCGGTATCTCTTAGATGGATTGAGCTGGTAGCGTAACAATGGCATTTCAACCGGCGTTGTGAAAGCTCAAACTGCGCGCGGCAGCGACGCGCTTGGCCGCAGCGCGCTATTTGTATGGATCCGCGGCGTCCCTTAGCCCGTCGCCCAGGAAGTTGAAGGCCAAAATGACCATAATGACCGGCAAAACCGGCAGCATGAGCCAGGGATACAGAACCACCACATTGATGTTTTGCGCTTCCACCAGCAATACGCCCCAGCTCGTAATCGGCGGGCGCAATCCGAGTTGCAGGAAACTCAAGGCGGTTTCGCCAAGGATCATTGTCGGGATGGAAATGGTCGCCGAAGCGATAAGATGGCTCATAAAGCCCGGGATAAGATGGCGCCCGATAATGCGGCTGGGAGATGCGCCCATCAACTGCGCGGCCAGCACATAATCCTCTTCCCGCAAAGACAGCAGTTTGGAACGTACCGCGCGGGCAAGACCGGTCCAGTCCAGCAGACCCAGAATGAAAGTTATGCCGAAATAGACCAGCAACGGGCTCCATGTTAGCGGCATGATGGCCGCCAGCACCAGCCACAATGGGATCGTGGGCAAGGATTGAAGCACCTCGATCATCCGCTGGACGGCAAGATCGACCATGCCGCCGTAATAACCGGCGATGCCGCCAAGCGTAATACCGAGCAGAAAGCTGACCATGACCCCGAGCAGGCCGATAGTCAGCGAGATCCGGGCGCCATAAATGATGCGCGACAGCACATCGCGGCCGAGCCGGTCG
Organism: Pseudomonadota bacterium; assembly: GCA_022567275.1. Lineage (GTDB taxonomy): Bacteria > Pseudomonadota > Alphaproteobacteria > Rhizobiales > Methyloligellaceae > UBA2767. The sequence goes on from JADFHH010000124.1 coordinate 3,793, forward strand.
GTGCCCAGCAAGAATACAGTGCCGCCGCTGGCGGCCGGACAGAACAAGTGGAGATCGCTCTCGAACTGGCCCCAGAGCCGGTACGTATCGCCGCGGCATAGCGCACGGATCGGGTAAATCCTGGTCCGGTCTTCCGTATAAACCCGTTTAAAATTGGTCATGTCGAGCTTAAAGCTCGTGGCATAGACAAACGGTCCGACAAAGCGCCCGTCATGGAACAGATGAACGGCCTGGGGCGGGGCGTAAATATGATCTACGTGGCGGCTGTGCAAGTTGTACGGCGCCAGAAACTCGCTGATCAGGATCGACGCATAAAGCACGGCCAGGAACAATCCCGACACCACCGCCAGCCGATGGCGCTTGAACTTCCACCACATCAGTTTCCACTGCGAAGCCAGATAAAGCTTTTCCTGGTCCTCGCTCAATTGTTCGATCGAACGGGGATCGAACGGCGCTTGTGAAACGAAATGCTCGGTTTCGTCCGCGGAAGGCGGCGTTTTCCCCCGGCTCATTTGGTCGAGCCTCCCTGCAGCCGGATCCGCGGATCCAGAAATACCAGAGCAATGTCGGAAATAAGCACGCCGGTTACCGATAAAGCGGCGAGGAACATCATGAACGATCCCGCAAGATACATATCCTGACTTTGTAAAGCGGCAACCAGCACCGGGCCAGTGGTCTCCAGGGACAGGACGATGGCAACCAGCACGGAACCCGAAATTATGTTCGGCAAAATATTTCCGATATCGGCGACGAAGAAATTAAGCGACATCCGCAACGGATATTTCACCAGCGAGCGGAAGGGATGAAGACCCTTCGCCCTGGCGGTGACAACATATTGTTTTTGCAGTTCGTCCAGAAGATTTGCGCGCAACCGCCTGATCATTCCTGCGGTGCCCGACGTGCCGATGACGATGACCGGGATCCACAAATGCGACAAAATGGATTTCATCTTGGCCCAGCTCATCGCCTGGTTCAGATATTCCGGTTCCATGATGCCGCCGATCGAGAGCCCGAACCAGACATTGGCCAAATAAAGCAACACAAGGGCGAGCAGGAAATTAGGCGTGGCCAGTCCGATCAGACCGATGAATGTCCAGCCATAATCCCCCCAGCTGTACTGGTGAGTCGCGGAATAAATCCCGATCGGAAAAGCGATCAGCCAGGTGAAAATGATGGTCGATATGGACAACAGTGTGGTCAGGAACATCCGGTCCCCGACTACGCGGGTCACGGGCATCCGGTATTCGAACGAATAACCGAAGTCTCCATGCAACATGCCATATAACCAGAACACATAGCGCTCCAGCACAGGCTTGTCCAAACCATATTCGCTGCGGAGATATTCGATATGCTTGGGGTCGACCGTTTCGCCCTGCATTTGAAGTTCCGCGATGTAGCTTTCGAGATAATCGCCTGGAGGAAGCTCTATTAACACGAAAACCAGCATCGAGATGAGCAACAGCGTCGGGACCATAATCAAGATGCGCTTGAGGATATATAGCAGCATAAGCTTGTCCGGACCCTAATTTGCGTGCTTGGAAAACCAGAAAGTATCCGGCATGTAAATGCCGAAATACGCACCCGGATTCCAGTTGTAGAACCCCTTTTCAGGTACGTTGTTCAATGCGTTCGAGACAACCACCGGCTGCAGGGAACCGTTGACGATCCCGATCGAGAATACTTGATCGGTGTAGATCGAGAGCATTTTATGCCAGATTTCCGTGCGCTCCTTATCGTCGGTGGTGCGCTCCCAGGCCTTGATCAATCTTTGCAATTCTTGCGCCTCCGCCAGGGAGGGCGGCGTACCCGCCTTGCCGTTGGTATCGGAATACAGGCCCCACATCGGCCATTGCAGTTGTTGCTGAGAAGTGGGCGCCAGTTCACCAGGGCTCATTTGCGCCGACGGAATGGCATTTTCCAGACCCGTCCAGACCGACATGATCGTATGGCCGGAGAAAATCCGCCGGCGGAAGACATCGCGTTGCGAGCTGCGCGATATCAGCCGGACGCCAATCTTGGACCAGCTGTCTCGAATGAGTTCGAGAACATCGGTTTGCTCCGTGCTCTCCCCCGCGGTAGCCACAATGACT
>JADFHH010000125.1:0-2196 GCA_022567275.1 Pseudomonadota bacterium
TCTCGCCCATCAGGCCAAACATGCGCGGAGCACTGATCTTGATCGGCCCGCCAAGGCCGCATAACCTGCATCAACCGGCAGCGTCTACCATGAACTTTTCAACATCGAACGGGACATTGCCACTTTTAGCTGGCGCTCACTATTGGCGCTCTTTGGAAAACAGCCGCGCTATTTCGGCATTTTCTATGCGATCATCTTTGCTCAGATCATGCTTCTGGTTGCAGTCGCTTTGCAGTCCGCGGTGCCGGTTGAACGTCTTTTCCGCGACATGCTCTCCGTCGCCGAAGACTATCCGGACTGCTGCCATGTCTATGACGGCCTGATCTCGAATCTCGGCATTTTGCTTTGGTGGGCCGCGGCGTCCGTAACAGGATTTGCCGCCCTCGCTGTAGCGTGTCTCTCGGGACGGCGTTACGATATTTTGGCGCTGACCATGGCGGCGGTATTTTCCGCATGGCTGGCGATCGACGATCTGTTCATGCTGCATGAAACCGTGCTGCCGCTATTCGGATTGCCGCAACCGGCCACCTACGCGCTCTATGGCGCCATTACCATTGCCTATATCTCATTGTCATGGCGCGTCGTTCTGACAGCTTCTCCGCTGTTCTTGCTGATGGCGATTTCGATGCTAGGCTTGAGCGTTTTCATCGACATCCTGAGCGGTCACGGCATGGACGCCATTTCAGATTGGCTCCCGGCCAATTTGGGCGCCATTTCACATTGGCTCCAGGCCAATACGCGGATCGAATTCCTGCTTGAGGACGGGTTCAAGTTTCTCGGCATTGGTTTCTGGTGCTGTCTGCATATGGCCGCCGCAATGAAAGTACTGGTGAACACGGCGGCGAAGAGAGGCCGGGCATGAGCCTTTCAACAGTCGCAACAGCGGACTCCCGGTACAGCTTTCCAGGGCCGGTTGCCAAGGGCGCCCAGGACAGTCGCCGCAAAATCAGGGCTTATGAGGCCGACACGCTTTGCGATAAAGAGTGGGACGCCATCGCCGCTGGCTTCGAAGACGTCTCATACGAGCAGACCGCCGCCTATTGCTGCGCCAGATGGGGCGAGAAGAAGAACAGCCATTTGCTGCTTCGCGAGGGTGAAAACATTATCGCCGCCGCGCGCGTGCTCGAGTTCAAAATTCCCGGTCTGGGTAAGGGGCTGGCCTATGTCAAATTCGGCCCCCTGTGGCGGCGCACGAACCAGCAGCCGGACCCGGACGCCTATCGCTCCATTCTGGCGGCGCTGGCCGAGGAATATTGTAACAAGCGCGGACTGCTTCTCTCCATCCTGCCGCGGGCCAACCCTGAGTTCGTAGCCCATGAACAGGCCATGCTCGAAGCCAACGGATTTACAAACCGCAAGCTGGTTGACCATCCGGCGCGCTATCTTGTCGATTTGTCGCTAGACGAAGAGACGCAGATGGCGAGCCTTGGACAATCCTGGCGGCGGAACCTGCGAAAGTCCGCTTCATCCAGTCTGGATATCGGGTTTGCCACCGGCGCGCGTGCATTCGAGCAGTTCCAGAGCCTGCACGCCAGCATGGTCACGCGCAAGAATGCCGCACATGGCGATGCCGTTCATCTTCTGCCGCACCTCCACAATGAATTGCCAGAGAAGCTCGCGCCAAAAATCGTCATTGCATCGCACGAGGGCAAACCGGTCGCGGGAGCGGTGATCGCTCTCAATGGGGATACCGCATATTATATTTACGGCGCCACCACCCAGGCAGCCTTGCCGCTTCGTGCCGGTTATGCCCTGGAATGGTGGATGGTGCGCTGGATGTCGGATCAGGGGGTTCGCTGGTACGATTTGGGCGGCGTGGGTGGCAATTCGGGACTGATTCAGTTCAAGACGGGGCTGGTTGGCCGGCAAGGACGAATTGTCGAATTACCAGGTGAATTTATTAAATGGAACCACCGCGCTGACCGTATCGCCGCGGACATACTGTTTTCACTTCGTGCCTGTCACCGGCGCATTACAGGATTGCGGCTGCCAAGAGTATGGCGATGACCATCCCGGTTGGTGCAAAATTACTGACCAAGACTCTCAGCCTCTCTACCGCGCGCGTCGTCGGATCGGGCGCTAATTTTTTTGCGCAACTGTTGCTCGCCCGTTCAATGAGCACGAACGATCTGGGCTTGTTTTACATCGTCACCAGTATGGCTATCTTGTTGGGAGCCGTCGCCAGCATCGGATATC
>JADFHH010000125.1:2206-5873 GCA_022567275.1 Pseudomonadota bacterium
TCGGATATCCGGGCATCGCCAACCAGCTCATGGTGCGCTACACGTCACGTTGCCAAGACTGGAAAATGAAGGCCTTTGTCCTGACAGCGCGGCGGGATACACTTGTCATCGCGCTATGCATTGCGTTGGGCGGCGTCGTAGCGATAGCGATCGGAAGCAACGGCGACCCGAGAATAATTTGGCCGTCGGCCATCGCGGCCCTGGCAATACCCGCACTCGCGACAATTCGCGTAAATGGTGGAATTGCCAATGCGCTACACCGTGTCGCCTTGTCCATCCTGCCGCTAAATCTCATCCAGCCCGTACTGTTTACCCTGATTATTGGCGTGCTCGTGCTGATACCCGGGTCGCTCTCCCTGCTGAACGTGATTTGCGCTTTTAGCGCGCTGGTGATCGCGATAGCCATTACGCAAACACTGATCGTCGGCTGGTCCGGTGGAGCGGCTGGTCCAACCCGCAAGCCTGACCGGCGTGAGACAAGACACTGGCGCAAATCCGGCGGCTATCTGCTTGTGTCAGTTTTGATAATAGGCTTGTTCGCCGACCTGGTGATAATCTTTTCCGGCCTTCTCCTGGAACCCTCGCAGGTCGCTATCTTCAGCATTTGCATCAAGATCGCTTTTATGTTCGGGTTCTTTATTCAGGTCCTGCATCAGATCGCACTCCCCCGCTTTGCCAAATCTCTAAGAGCGAAAAACCAGACCGGCGTCGCCGATCTTCTCACCAAGGTCAATGTTGTTGCAACTGGCATGATGATACTGGCGCTGCTGGCAACCTGGATTGCCGGGAGCAAACTTCTCGGGATTATCGGAGCAGAATTCCAGGCCGGCTATTCCGTCCTGTTGATTCTTGCCGGTTCGCAACTGGTTCGCGCGCTGGGCGGGCCGGCGCTGCCGCTGTTGATCGCTTCGGGCCGCCATAAACTCAGCATTCCGCCGATCGCGGCGTCAGTCGCGGTGTTTGCCTTGCTTGCGTTCGCATTGACGCCGATGTTCGGCATAACCGGCATGGCGCTGGCGGTGCTGGCGGCGCTTGCCGTCTCCAGTGCGGGGTTGGCGGCTGTCGTGCGCCGGGAACTTGGAATTTCGTGTGACGTCTTGTCCCGCCTCCTGCCTGGCCCGCCCTTATCATCAGGCCTGATCGCGGGGCGCATTCCTCAAAGGAAACTGTCATGACACAGGCCCGGGTTAAGGACTCTGTTCTGATATTAGGCAATTACCGTCCGACCCTCGCGGTCGCCAGGGCGCTTGGCGAGGAAGGGCACCATGTGATTGTGTCCGAGGACGATGATAGAGTCGCCGGGGCCCGGTATTCCCGTTTTGTCGATGAGATGTGGGATCATCCAGACCTGGATGCCGAGGCTGGCGCAACGTTCAAACAGGCCCTGAAGCTGTTCCTCGATCAGCGGCCGGACATCACGGCGATTGTCCCGGTCGCGGAAGAATTCGTTGTATGGCTTGCGAAAAACGGGACTTCACTCCCAGCCGATATTACCATCGTGTCGCCGGAAGCCCGCATCGTCGAGCTGTGCCTGGACAAGTTAAGAATGCTCGATCTGACATCGCGGACAGGAATCGCCTGTGCACCATACGCCGTGGTGAAAACGCTTGAATATCTGTACGAACAGGCGGCGAAAATTGGCTATCCAATCATCGTGCGCCCGCTCAGCTCGCTGAACCGGCTCGGCCACAAGAAGGCCATTATCTGTCAGGATCACGATGAGCTTATGGAGGTATTCTCCACCTGGCCGGCCAAGCATCCCGGGTTGCTGTTACAGCGCTATGTTTCCGGTGTCCGTCACAATTTGTATTTCATAGCTGTAAATGGTGAAATCCGGTCATTGCTTGAGATAACGGTCACACGGACCGATCAGCATGACGGGACCGGTCTTGCCACTGAAGGCTTGCATATAGCTGTTACCGCCGCGTTCAGAAAGGACAGCCAGAGACTTGTCCGGGAACTTGATTATACAGGCATAGGGTGCATACAATTTGTCCGTGACCCGGAAACCGGGGAGGCCACCTTCCTTGAGATAAATCCCAGAATTGCCGGCAATCAGCGCTGTGCCGAGGCGGTTGGCATGCCTCTTACCAGATCGGCACTGCACCTGGCGCGCGGCAAAACCGATCTCGGTCTCGACCCGGCCCATCGTTACCCGGCCGGTATCTACTTCTGCTGGTTATCGGGGGATCTGTATGGTCTCAAAGAGGCGATCCAGCATGGCGAGATTGGCCCTGGCGGCGTGATAATCTGGACCCTCCAGATCATCCGGTCTCTGCTAAGAGCACGAATCCACATGATGTTCACCTGGCGCGATCCGCTGCCGCCGTTTGCCCTGCTGCTGCGCCACGCCGGGCGTATTGTCGCGGCGAAGTTCGGCTCGCGGGATGATGCCGCGGCGAATGTGGCCGTGCCCGGCGGCCACCGGCCTTGAACGCCGCCAACCGGGGACCCTAGAACAGCCCGGCGATATTGCCGAAGATAGCGTTGAGCGCGGAGCCTACGCCGCCTACCGAGACGGCGATGGCGATGCTCAGCGAGCCGGCGATGATGCGTATTCGAGTGCCGAGACGCCGGAGCATTCACGCTCGAATGAGGCCATCAGATCGCGCGCCTTGCAGGTCATGGTTTTGCCTTGCGTCATGTGTCACCTCCTCCTGAACCTCAACAGACCCTAAAGTATATCCCTTAACATCGCCTTGAGCGGCTCGTCGGCCGGCGGCATGTCGTATCCGTTCAACCGGTTGGGGCGCACCCAGGCCAACTCCTGTCCTTCTCTCGCCTCGACCTCGCCGTCCCATTGCCGGCACACATAGAGCGGCATCAGCAAATGAAATCCGTCATAGGCGTGGCTGGCGAAACTCAGCGGGGCCAGACAGCTCTCGGTCACGTCAATTCCGAGTTCCTCCGCCAACTCACGAATCAAGGCCTCTTCCGGGCGTTCATCGGCTTCCACCTTGCCGCCGGGAAATTCCCAAAGACCGGCCATGTGACGCCCCTTGGGACGTTTGGCGATGAGGACGCGATTGTCTTCATCGACCAGCGCACAGGCGACAACCAGAGTGATACGCTTGGGCACGTTCGATCCTTCGAAGCTAGAGAAACAGTGTTAAAATAGCATGCAAATCCGTCAGCTGCGGTAATCGGCATTGATGGAAATATAGGCTTGCGTCAGATCGCAGGTCCAAACCGTCGAACACGCGCTCCCCACGCCGACATCGACGCGCAGTTCAAGCTCCGCGCCTTTCATATAGGCCGCCGCCGCATCTTCCCTATAGTCTTCGGCGACCTCGCCGTCTTTGGCCACCAAAATGTCGCCGTACCAGATCGCCAGCGCGTCGCGGTTCGCCGCCTCGCCGGATTTTCCCACCGCCATGACAACCCGGCCCCAATTGGGGTCTTCGCCGGCGTATGCGGTCTTCACCAGCGGAGAATTAGCGATGGCGAAGCCGATGCGCCGCGCGGCTTGCGCGCTCTCGGCCCCCGTGACGGTGATGGCGATAAACTTGCTGGCGCCCTCGCCGTCTTTCACCACCTGATGGGCCAGATCAAGCATGACCCCTGCCACCGCATCAGTGAACGCAGCGTCCGCGCCGGCGATTGGCGTGACGCCACGCGCAGCGGCGGCGCCGGTGGCGAACAGCAGCACCGTATCGCTGGTGGAGGT
>JADFHH010000126.1 GCA_022567275.1 Pseudomonadota bacterium
CAGGTGGAGGGGATGGCGTGGCTCGGGACATTCCATTCCATCTGCGGGCGCATCCTGCGCCGCCACGCGGAGCTGGTGGGGCTCACTTCAAGTTTCACCATCCTCGATACCGACGACCAGATCCGGCTGCTGAAACAGCTTCTTGAAGCTGAAAATATCGACGACAAGCGCTGGCCCGCGCGCCTGCTGGCCGGCCATATCGACAATTGGAAGAACCGGGGCCTCGCTCCGGGCAAAGTACAGGAGGGCGAGTCTTTCCAGTTCGCGGAAGGCCGTGGCGTGAAATTTTACGCGCAGTATCAAAAACGCCTGAAAGACCTGAATGCCGCGGATTTCGGCGATTTGCTGCTGGAGTGCCTGCGGCTGTTCCAGGAAAACCCCGATATTCTGTCAGAATATCAGCGCCGTCTGCGCTACATGCTGGTGGACGAGTATCAGGACACCAATGTGGCGCAATATCTGTGGCTCAGACTGCTGGCCCAGGGCGGCGGTAATCTGTGCTGTGTGGGCGACGACGACCAGTCGATCTATGGCTGGCGCGGCGCGGAGGTCGGCAACATCCTGCGCTTCGAGCACGATTTTCCCGGCGCAAAGGTCATCCGGCTGGAACAGAATTACCGCTCCACCGGGCATATTCTCGCCGCCGCCTCCGCCCTCATCGCCCATAACCGCGACCGTCTCGGCAAGACATTGCGCACGAAACGCGCCCAGGGCGAGAAGGTGAAACTGCAAGGCTGCTGGGATGACGAGGAAGAAGCGCGTAACATTTGCGAGGATATCGAACAGCTTCAGCGCCAGGGGCACACCCTCGATGAGATCGCCATTCTGGTGCGCGTCTCGTTTCAGATGCGCGCTTTCGAGGACCGGTTTGTCGAGCTTGGCCTCAACTATCGGGTCATCGGCGGGCCGCGGTTTTATGAACGCCAGGAAATCCGCGACGCCACCGCCTATTTCGTGGCTACGCTGAACCCGGTAAACGATCTCAAATTCGAGCGCATCATCAACACCCCGCCGCGTGGTTTGGGCAAGGTCACCCTCAACACATTGCATAGCCATGCCCGCGCGCAATCTGTGCCCCTGATGCAGGCCGCGCATACGCTCATTGAAACCGATGAACTCAAACCGGCGCAGCGCCGCGCCCTCACTGATTTACTGGCCCAGCTCGGCCGCTGGCGGGGATGCGTGGAAACCATGCCCCATACGCAGCTTGCGGAACTTATCCTGGATGAGTCCGGCTACACCGCCATGTGGAAAAATGACAAATCGCCCAAGGCCGAAACCCGGCTCGATAATCTGAAAGAATTGATCCGGGTGATGGAGGAGTATGACTCTTTAGCCGGGTTCCTTGAGCATGTGTCGCTGGTCATGGACCGCGACGGCGATGACAGCGCCGACAAGATCAACCTGATGACCCTGCACTCCGCCAAGGGACTGGAATTCGATACCGTATTCCTGGCCGGGTGGGAGGACGGTCTGTTCCCGCACCAGCGCTCGCTGGATGAATCGGGTTCCGCCGGTCTGGAAGAAGAACGCCGCCTCGCCCATGTCGGCCTGACCCGCGCACGGGTGCGCGCCACGATCTCCTTCACCCAGAGACGGCGTATGCACGGGATGTGGCAGGACGCGCGTCCCTCGCGCTTCATCGACGAATTGCCGGAGGCGCATGTGGAGGTGCAGGAGGCCGCGAGCCGGCATGGCGGCTATGGCGCGAGCCGCTTCGATACTGTCCGGCCCAGCTTTTCGCGCGCGCGCAAACCGCCGGCGCTGGAGGGAAATTTTCGGGTGATCCCGACGGACGGTGCGGGGTATCAGGCGGGGGAGCGCATTTTTCACCAAAAATTCGGCTATGGCGTGATCGCCCATGTCGAGGGTAACAAGCTGACTGTCAACTTTGAGAAAGCGGGACAGAAAAAGGTCGTCGATAGCTTCGTCGAGAAGCATTAGGGCCATGATGGAAAAGCGCTCTGTGCTTCCGTAAGGGAAGAAAAACATGTCAGTCGAACTTGTTCTCACAATACTGTCCCGCGACCATCCAGGCATCGTCGAAGCGCTGGCCGATACAATCGCCGCCCATTCCGGCAACTGGATCGACTCCTCGATGGCCCGCCTTGGCGGCGAATTCGCCGGAATTTTGCGCGTGTCGGCGCCAAAGGAAAATATCGAGGGCCTCGTGGATGCCCTCAAGGGCCTTTCCAAAAGGGACATCGAGGTCACCGTGCACCGCGACCGAACGGCGCCGCCGCAGGGCGGGCACAAGGTCCGGCTTTCACTGACCGGGCTTGATCATCCAGGCATCGTTCTGGAGGTGTCGCGGGTTCTCACGGGCTTTGACGCCAATATCGTGGAATTGCATACCGAATCCTTCACCGGCAGCATGGGAGGCGAAGCCATGTTTTCCGCGAATGCCCAGATCATCCTGCCTGAAACGCTCGACACCGATGAATTACGCAATGCACTGGAGCGGATTGCGCATGATATCATGGTGGACATAGAGCTGGAGGAAACGGCTGGGTGATCCATGCCAAACCCGATATTCTCATCGTCGGCGCTGGCCCTGCCGGCCTGACGGCGGCGGTGGAGCTGAAACGGCGCGGATTTTCACCCCGCATCATCGAGCAGGACAAAGGGCCTCATACAGAGTCCCGCGCGCTCGCCATCAACCCGCGCACCATGGATATTCTCGAGCCGAGCGGCGCAACCGAAAGGCTGGTGAAGGCGGGCTTCAAGGCGCGCGCCATGAACATTCACGGGCCCAACGGGCTGCTGTTCCGGCTCGAGACCCGTAACATTCCCCACCCAACACGGAATTATTTACTGGTACTGCCACAGGCCGAGACCGAGAAGCATCTCATCGACACCCTTGGCGGTAAAACAAAAGTAGACTGGAGCACCGAACTCACGGCCCTTGAGCTGAAAGACGGCAAACCCACCATCACGCTCAAACACAAAGGCAGACGTGAGAAAATCTCGCCCGATATCGTGATCGGCGCCGACGGCGCCCGCTCAATCGTTCGAAAAGCCCTCGGCATCGGCTTTTCAGGCGCCGCCTATGAGCATGACTGGGGGCTGGCGGATATCCATCTCGACGGCCTGGCGCGCGGCGAGATGCATGTGTTCGATCTGAGCCCTGTGCTGATCATGTTTATTCCCATACGCGGCGATCTGTTCCGGGTTGTCTGTGACGCGAACAAAGCACTCGATTACATCCCTGCACATATCAAGGTGAAAAGAATAGTCTGGCAATCGCAGTTCCGGATATCGCACCGTCAGGTCGAAACCTATCAGAAGGGTCCGGTATTCCTCGCTGGCGATGCGGCGCATATCCACTCTCCGCTTGGCGGGCGCGGCATGAATCTCGGCATCGAGGATGCCGCCTGGCTGGCTTGGCTGATTGAACGCGGCGAAACCGGAAGCTACACCGGACTGCGCCATCCTGTCGCCAAACAGGTGCTGGAACAGGTCGATCAGGCGACCCGTTTCATCTCGTCGGATGGCTGGGCCGCCACATTTTTCAGACGCAATTTGCTGCCATACATTGTCCGGCCCGACTTCATCCAGCGCCGCGCTTTCAGGAGCCTGACCGGGCTTGGGACGCCTGCCCCGCCCTGGCTTTAAGGATTTTGCGCTGGCGCAGCAGGGCGATGTCAGCGGGTGCGTAACCATATGATTTCAACTGTTCGTCGCCATAGCTGCTGAGTATCATCGCAACCCGGAAAGCCATCTGCTTCTCTCGCGCTTCGATCATGCGCTGGAAGAAGCGTGTGAGCCAGACTTTGATCGATGCGCCAGGCTTGCCGCCAAGTGAGTGCGTATAGGTCGTTGTTGTCATGGCTTTTACCTTTTGGTTTGAGTTCTGCTGGCCAAACAAAGTCAGCAATATTGACCTAAAGATAATGCCTATGGATTTTCCTTGTAGCCGGTACTATTGCAATGCAGCACTGCGGCGGCTGCATGACGCGCGTTGATCGGGAGGAGCCTAGCGCGTACAAGCGCTTGGTCATGTTTCAATCATTCGCAGACATCGCCGGCCCCTCAAATGGCAAAGCCCGCGTCGCGCAACTGCGCAAGACGATGAAGCAGCGCGGGCTGGCGGCCTATCTTGTGCCGCGCGCGGATGCGTATCAAAACGAATATGTGCCGCCCTGCGCAGAGCGCCTGTTCTGGCTCACGGGGTTTTCCGGTTCGGCCGGTACGGCCATTATCGCCATCCGTAGCGCGGCGCTTTTTGTCGATGGCCGTTACACGCTTCAGGCGCCCGAACAGGTGGATGGCCGCATCTTCGACATTTTTCAAACACCCCATAACAAAATGGCCGAGTGGATCAAGGCGCATCTGAAAAAGGGCGACGCTCTGGGCTACGACCCTCGGCTGCATACTATTCAAGGCGTCAAGCGGCTCGAAAAGGAGGTCTCTGAAACTGGCGCGATACTCTCCCCGCAAGATGAAAATCTTGTCGATACGATCTGGCGCGGCCGCCCCGCGGCGCCGCGCGCCCCCGTTACCCTGCATCGGCTGGAATTTGCCGGTGTGACGGCGGCGAAAAAAATTTTCCTGGTTCGCAAAGCGCTGAGGAAAGCAAAAGCACACGCGGTTATTCTGACCATGCCGGACTCCATCGCCTGGCTGTTGAATATTCGCGGGCGCGATGTCCCGCACACGCCGCTGCCGCTGTGCTTCGCTATTGTTCCGGCCAAGGGGCGTCCGGAGCTTTTCATTGCGCCGGAGAAGCTTTCTTCCCATGTCGCCAAAGCGCTTCGCAACGATGTGCGCCTGCGCAAACCAGAAGCTTTGCCATCCGCCCTGGCCGCCCTCGGCAAGCGCAAGGCGATAGTGCAGATCGACCCTGAAACCGCCGCGCAGTGGTTCGCCAATCGGCTGAGCGAGGCGGGCGCGAAGATCGTTTACGCAACGGACCCCTGCACCCTTCCCAAGGCGAAGAAAAACAAAAAAGAGATTGCCGGAGCGCGCGCCGCGCACAAACGCGATGGCGTTGCCATGTGCCGCTTTCTCGCCTGGCTCGACGCCAACGGGCCATCGGGCCGGGTCGATGAAATCGGCGCCGCGAAAAAACTTGAATTTTTTCGCAGGCAAACCGGAAAGCTTCAAGAGATCAGCTTCGACACCATCTCCGCTGCTGGCGCGAACGGCGCGATTGTGCATTACCGGGTAAGCAAAAGTTCCAACGCGAGCCTCACGCCCGGCTCACTCTATCTCGTCGATTCCGGGGCGCAATATGCCGACGGCACCACCGACGTCACGCGCACAATAGCGATAGGGGAACCCACGCGCGACATGCGCCGCCATTTCACGCTGGTGCTCAAGGGCCATATCGCGCTGGCCGCCGCACGCTTTCCCAAGGGCACGCGGGGCGCGGACCTCGACCCGCTGGCGCGTGCGCCCTTATGGCAGGCTGGGCTCGATTTCGACCACGGTACGGGGCATGGGGTCGGCTCTTATCTCTCGGTCCATGAAGGCCCGCAAACTATTTCCAGACGGGGCAAGGCGGGAATCGAGCCCGGCATGATCTGCTCCAATGAGCCGGGGTTTTACCGGCCAGGGCACTATGGCATCCGCATCGAGAATCTGGTGCTCGCGACGCCGCCCAGACGCGTGAAAGGCGGCGAGCGGACGATGATGGGTTTCGAGACATTGACGCTGGTCCCCATCGACCGGCGGCTGATCGATGTGCCGGAGCTCACGCGCGGCGAACTCAGATGGCTCAACGCCTATCACGCGCGGGTGTTGCAGGAGATCGGCCCTGAGCTGAAGGGCAGGGATAAAAAATGGCTGGAGGCGGCCCGCGCACCGCCCCCTCAACCCAACCC
>JADFHH010000127.1 GCA_022567275.1 Pseudomonadota bacterium
ACGTCAGCGCACCAAAGCGCACAAAACCGTAAGAAACTTGAAAAAACTTTATTTTACTTAAAACCCCCAGGCTGTGGCAGAGGGACGAGAGGTCTCGGGCTTCCGACTTGTCAAGGCCGGATCAAAAAGGGGCCACTGGGCCGGATCAAAATAGGGCCAGTCTGGTTTGTTTGAGTTGCGGTTGCGGACGGTTGTCCATAGCCGCCGCGCCGCGGAGTGCCCTTATTAGGCTGACACAGCGGTGCGGGGGCTGTGGGCAAGCAGGGCTCGGGGTGGATGTTGTGCTCAGGAGCCTTTTCGGCGGCGGCTCTGGGCGAGCCGGTAGCTTTCGCCGTTCATTTCGAGGATATGGACGTTGTGGGTGAGGCGGTCGAGCAAAGCGCCGGTGAGCCGTTCGGTGCCGAAGGTCTCGGTCCACTCGTCGAAGGGCAGGTTCGAGGTGACGATGACGGCTCCGCGCTCATAGCGCTGGCTGAAGATCTCGAACAGCAGCTCGGCTCCGGTCTTCGAGAGGGGCACGAAGCCAAGCTCGTCGACGATCAGCAGATGCTGGCTGAAGAGCTGCTTCTGCAGACGCAGCAGGCGCTTCTCGTCCGCCGCCTCCATCAGTTCATGGACCAGGGCGGCTGTGGTGGTGAAGCGGACCTTGTAGCCCTTCTGGCAGGCCGCGAGCCCGAGACCGAGGGCGATGTGGGTCTTGCCGGTGCCGCTGGGTCCGAGCGCAATAATATTCTCCCGCCGCTCAATGTATTCGCAACGCGCCAGCTCTGTGACCAAAACCTTATTCAGCGATGGAATCACCTTGAAGTCGAAGCTGTCGAGGCTCTTGACGCCTGGGAACCTGGCCGCCTTGATGCGGCGCTCGATCATGCGCCGTTCCCGCTCGATCAGCTCCAGCTCCGAGAGACGGAACAGGTAGCGCACGTGATCAACGTTCTCGGCGGCGCACTGGCGGGCGATCTTCTCGTACTCCGCTAAGAATGTCGGGAGCCTTAGCTTCTTGAGATGATGGTGGAGAAGAACCTGGGGCACATCCGTCATGCCCTCGCCTCGAGCAGGCTCATATAGGAGCCCGGCGATGTGGTCTCCACATGCGCCCTGGGCAGATAGGGATAGACATCGAGGTCGAGCTTCGGGGGACGGCGCTCGACCCGGCACAGCACCAGATGTTTGACTGCGTCATAACCAATGGCGCCCAGGCGCAACGCGGCCTTTACGGCACCGTGCACCTCATCAGCGTGGAAGATCTCCATGAGCCGGAGCACCTGGACATATTCGCGCTTGCCGGCCTTGCCCATGCGCGCCTCCAGGAGACGGCGCAGGGTGGCGAACTGGTCCGGCAGCTCCCAGCCCCTCAAGGGCGCGGCCTGATCCAGGGCACCGATCTTCTTCTCCAGGAGCGGCAGATAGTGGATCGGATCGAAGACCAGGTCTTCTTGGGCGTAGGAACGCCGATGCCGGGCGATGATCTCCGTCCCGCAACCGATCACCACCTCATGGACGTAGCCGCGCACCAGAACCTCATGGTGGGCATAGGCCACCGGCACCGAGTAGTCATTGTTCCGATAGCGCACCATGGAGAGGGAGCTGACCCGGGTGCTCCGCTTCTCGCAGGCGTCATAGGCCGTCGCCGGCAGCCGCATCAGCGCATCAAGGTCCCTGACCAGCCGTTCCTCGATCGTCTCCTTGTGGCCGCGCAGCCGATCGCCCTGGCGCTTGAGGCACTGCTCCTCAAGCCAAACATTCAAGGCCCCGAAGCTCTCGAAACAGGGAATGGGAACAAGGAAATTGCGACGGGCATAGCCAATCAACCCCTCAACCTTGCCCTTATCGTTGCCTTTGCCTGGGCGGCCGAATTTGTCCTGGAACAGATAATGAGATTGTAGCTCGCTGAACACCCGCGTGCGCTCACGTCTCCCGTCGCCGAGGATCCGGGCCACCGCGATCCTGGTGTTGTCGTAGAGAATGGAGAGCGGAACCCCGCCGAAGAAGGCAAAGGCCGAGACGTGGCCATCACAGAACGCCTCCGTCGTCTCGCCCGGGTACGCCTTCACGAAGCAGGCGTCGCTGTGGGCCAGAGCCTGCCCCCGCGAAGGCGGAGGTCCATGGCCAGGAAATGCACCTTGAGCTCCACGCCACCGATCACCGCCAGAGCTTCGCCGAAGTCCACCTGGGCATGACCAGGAGCATGGGTGAGCGGTACGAACACCTCTTGGGAGTGCTGTCGGTGCTTGCGTACGTAATCCTTGACGATGGTTTTGCCGCCATCAAAGCCGTGCTCGTCGCGCAGCCGCTCGTAGATGCGCTTGGCCGTATGACGCTGCTTGCGCGGCCGCGTCTTGTCCTCTTCCAGGATCGCATCGATGAGGCTGATGTAAGGACCGAGCTTGGGCCGCTTTATCGGCTTGCTGCGCCGGTAGCCCGGTGGCACCGAATGCTGCAACATCTTATCGACCGTCTTGCGATCAATGCCAAAACGTCTGGCCGCTTCCCGTTTGCTCAGACCATCATGATGGCACGCGAGCCGAACCCTCCGGTAAATATCCACTTGATACATCTCTCCCCGCCTTGCGAATCAGTTGCCTCTGAAACCAAGACGATAACGAGTGGCGGAATTTTGCCCCGCCGCGACCAGATTATCCGGTCGCTCAAGTGGTCCATTATTGATCCGGCGTTCTCACCCCATCCCCGACCCTGAATCTCGCCCCATGGGTCGAGCAAATCAGCAGCTCGCCGGTCGGATCGAGAAAGCGATCGGCAAAGGTTTCCAGCGGCGTACCCTTATGCGGGCAGCGGTTCACTTAGGCGAAGACCTTGCCGCCGCGGCGCGGTAGGGTGAGCGCGATGGCTGTGAAACCTAAAATCATACGCACCGACGCGGAGATCGAAATCCCGCGCCTTGACGCGGCGCTGCGCCGGCGCGGCGAGCTCGTGCTGCTTGCCGATGGGGTCAGCGAGGAGAGGCTTGCGCGCGAGACCCGCGAGGCCGAGCTTCTGCTGATGTGCTACACGCCGGTTCCCGCGCGGGTGATTAACCAGGCCGGGCGGCTCAAGGGAATCGTCAAATATGGCGTCGGCATCGACGCCATCGACATAGAAGCCGCCAAGGCGCGGGGCATTCCGGTCGTCAATGTGCCGGACTATGCGCAAGAAACGGTGGCCGAGGGCGCGTTCGCGCTGATGCTCGCGCTGGCGAAAAAACTGCGGCCGCTGCAACAGGCCATGGACGCGCAAGGTTGGGTCTGGCCGGTGCGGGACTGGCTCGCTTGCGATATCTCCGGCAAGACGCTCGGGCTGGTGGGCTTTGGCAACATCGCACGGAGCATGGCGCGCATGGCCGGACAAGGGTTTCGCGCACATGTGCTGGCCTACAGCCCGCATACTCCCGCCGGCGGCATGCGCGCGGCCGGAGTGGAGAAATGCGAAAACCTGCGCGAGATGCTGAACAGGTGCGACTTCGTCTCCATCCACGCGGTCCTCACCCCCGAAACCCGCCACCTGATCGATGCCGGCGCTCTCGAGGCCATGAAGCCCACCGCCTATCTGATCAACACCGCGCGCGGCGCGATTGTGGACGAGGCGGCCCTGGTGCAAGCGCTTCAAACCGGCCAAATCGCCGGGGCGGCCCTCGATGTCTATTCACGCGAACCGCTCACGGCAACGGGCCACCCGATGAGCGCGTTGTTCAAAATGGATAATGTGATCCTTACGCCGCATCTCGCATTCTTTACCGCCGAGGCCATGCGGCGGCTTGAAGACGACACCCTCGCGCGCTGCATCGAAATTCTCGAGGGCAAACCGGTTCTGGTAAAGTCGAAAGACCCGCGCCTTACGAGCCAGACCCGCGGCGTTGTGTTCACGCAACAGGGCGCTCGCCGATGACGGTGGTGCGTTCCAGATAGCGCGGCTGATCGTCGCCATAGTCCATCACCGCGTAATGCATGGTCGCGCGATTGTCCCAGATGATCAGATCGCGCGGCGACCAGCGATGCCGGTAGAGGAATTCCGGCCGGGTGCAATGGGCGTAGAGAAAACCCAGCAGCGCCGCGCTTTCGCCCTCATGGAAACCTTCGATATGGCTGGTGAAACCGGGATTGACGAACAGCGATTTTGCCCCGGTCTCGGCATGGCGGCGCACCACCGGGTGCAGCGCCTTGTTGGCGCCTGCCATATCGTCGTCGACGACCACCGCACTGGCGTATTGGGTGCGGGCTGCTTGCGCGAAATCATGCACCGCGTGCAACGGCGCCAGCAATGTTTTCATGGCCTCGCTCAGCGCCGCATAGGCGCTGGTTTGATCGCAAAAGATGGTGTCGCCGCCGACATCGGGGAGTTGTTTGGCCGACAATATCGAGGCCCCGGCCGGGCGCTCGCGAAAACTCACATCGGAGTGCCAATATGTCCCCGCCCCCTTGCGGCCTTTGGGTTTGCCTTGCGAATCCACCTGGTTCGACACCCGGTAAATCTCCGGGTGATCGGGATGAATGTAGATGGAGACGGTTTCCTGCAAGGGGTCTTCGCCCGGCGCGCCGAACAAAGGCCCGAAACGATGCGAAAAGGCGACATGCTTATCGCTGGCGATATCCTGATCGCGCACCACCAGAAGCCCGCCGGCATCGAGCCAGGCCTGCTTCAGGGCGGCCGCCAGATTGCCGCCCGCTTGTGCCACATCGACGCCGGTCACTTCCGCGGCGAACCGCGGCGTCAGCGCATGAACGTTCAATTCCATAGCGGCCCCCTCATGTGTGCCTCTGCCTTATCATTTCTATACAGCAGAAGAATTATCAAGGAAATCCATACCCGATGGTCCGAAGGGTGCAAAACCCTGTTCTGCCGTGACAGATGAGAATTCAACGAAACGCTGAGTGCGGTGCGGCCGTGGCCCCTCGATAGTCGTAATATGAGAAAAATGGAGCGGGCGATGAGATTCGAACTCACGACTTCAACCTTGGCAATTTTGAGGTCATAGGTTTCCGGGAGTTTCCTGTAGCTTCCTGTAGATGCTATAAATGGCAGTATTTCAGGCTTCCTTCTGCTTATATGGTTCCTGCTTTTTCCTAGACATTCCTCTCAGTTGATTGCTATATGATTGCTGAGGAGAAGATTCGACATGCAAGCAAGGATCACCAAGCGGGTAGTAGATACCGTAGAGCCGGGAGACCGGGACCAGTTCGTCTGGGATACAGAAGCCAAGGGATTCGGCCTCAAGGTCACACCGGCAGGAGGGCGCACCTACATCGTCCAGACCCGCCTTGACGGACGGTTGAGACGCTTCACGATTGGACGGCATGGGTCTCCGTGGACCCCGGACAAGGCGAGACGCGAAGCGATCAGGCTGCTCGGTCTGGTTGCTTCGGGTAGCGATCCGTCTCTTGAACACAGCAAGGCGCGCGATGACATGCGCCTGGGCGACCTCTGCGACCTCTACGCGGAGGAGGGCTGCAACACCAAGAAGCCCATATCGCGCTACAACGACCGCGGTCTCATCCGGCGACACATTAAGCCTTTGCTCGGCTCCAAGCGTCTTTCAAGCCTGACGCGCGCGGACGCTGAACGGATGATGAGTGATATTGCGGCCGGCAAGACAGCCATTGATGAAAGAACAGGCTTTCGTGGTCGCTCCATCGTGAAGGGTGGGGAGATTGCTGCCAATAATGCTGTCACCCTGCTCTCTTCAATGCTTTCCTTCGCTATCAACCGAGGATTAATTGCCGACAATCCCGCCAGAGGGATCAAGAAGTATCGGGCGCAGGCGCGCGAGCGCTTCCTCTCTCAGACAGAACTTGCCCGCCTCGGTGAGACCCTGACAGCAGCTGAGAAGGAA
>JADFHH010000128.1 GCA_022567275.1 Pseudomonadota bacterium
CCGCAAGCCATGAAAACCGCGACGTGATCCTCTGCGTGTTCGACCCAACCGCCGAGCGCTGCTTCATGCCGCTCACCGTCGGCGGCGGGGTGCGTGAGCTGGAAGATGTGCGCAAACTGCTGAGCGCGGGCGCCGACAAGGTGTCGATCATGACGGCGGCGGTGAACAACCGCGATTTTGTGCGCCAGGCGAGCGAAAAGTTCGGCGCGCAGTGCATCGTCGTCGCCATTGACGCGAAAAAAATTACAGGAGGTTGGGAAATTTTTACCCATGGGGGCCGCAAGCCCACGGGGCTTGACGCGGTAGAATACGCCAAACAGGTCGTGGCGCTGGGCGCCGGCGAAATTTTGCTCACCTCGATGGATCGCGACGGGACAAGGGAGGGATTCGATCTCGATCTTACGCGCCAAATCGCCGACGCGGTGGCCGTACCGGTGATTGCCAGCGGCGGCGTCGGCACGCTCGATCATCTGGTGGAAGGCGTGCGCCAGGGCCATGCCAGCGCGGTGCTGGCCGCTTCGATCTTCCATTTCGGCGAATATTCGATTGCCGAGGCCAAGCGCCATATGGCCGCGGCCGGGGTGGCGGTGCGGCTGGACGGGTGAGTAAACTCTTGCCCGGCAACCACTTTCGCTTGATCTCTCAAGAGTGTATGACGCGCGGATGAGCGAAAATGTCCTGAAAGAACTTGCGCAAACGATCCGTGCGCGGCGCGGCGCGAGCGGCGATGCCTCCTATACCCGGCGGCTGCTCGACGGCGGGCCTGAGCGCTGCGCCAAGAAGCTCGGCGAGGAAGCAGCCGAGACGGTGATTGCCGGGGTTTCCCAGGATAACGCCGCGCTGACGCGCGAGGCGGCCGATTTGCTGTATCATCTGCTTGTGCTGCTCGAAGTGCGCAATGTTCCCCTCGACGATGTGCTGGCCGAGCTTGAAACCCGCATGGGCCAATCGGGCCTGGCGGAAAAAGCCGCCCGGAGCAAGGATGGGTAAGCTTCGCCCATGAACCCAAAGCCCAAAGTTAGCGCATCGCCCTACCGCATTTTCTCGCGCGCCGAGTGGGCGGCGTTGCGCGCCGACACGCCGATGACGCTCAACCAGGAAGATGTCGAGCGGCTTTCGGGCCTGACCGAGCAAATGTCGCTTCAACAGGTGCGCGATGTTTATCTGCCCCTGTCGCGGCTGCTCAATTTTTATGTGGCGGCGGCCCAGACGCTGCATGCGGCGACCTCGGAATTTTTGCACGACAAGGACGGTAAAATGCCGTTCATTATCGGCCTTGGCGGGTCGGTCGCGGTGGGCAAGAGCACCACGGCACGCGTGCTGGAGGCGCTGCTGGCGCGCTGGCCGAACCACCCGCGCGTCGATCTCATCGGCACCGACGGCTTTCTGCTGGCCAACAAGTTACTCGAAGAACGCGGCCTGATGGAGCGAAAAGGGTTTCCCGAAAGCTACGATCTGCCGCGCCTGCTGAAATTTCTGCGCGATGTGAAAGCCGGCAAACGCAAGGTGGCAGCGCCGGTCTATTCGCATTTTCACTATGACGTTCTGCCCGGACAAACAAACATCATCGACCGGCCGGATATTCTCATTGTCGACGGGCTCAATGTGTTGCAGCCCGCCCGGCTCCCCAGAGACGGCAAGGCCATCCCCTTCGTTTCCGATTATTTCGATTTCTCGATTTATCTCGACGCCGACGCGGCGCTTGCCGGGCGCTGGTATGTGGAGCGCTTCATGCGCTTGCGCCAGACCGCGTTTCGCGATCCGGCGGCCTATTTCCACCGCTATTCAAAGCTGTCCGACGCGCAAGCGCGCAAAACCGCGCAACGCATCTGGGATGAGACGAATTTGAAGAATCTGCAACAAAATATCCTGCCCACGCGCCAGCGCGCCGATCTCATCCTGCACAAGATCAAGGGCCACGCCGTGGACCGGGTGGCGCTGCGGAAACTGTAGCTCAGCGTTGAGCCGGGGTGACAAAATATAGCGAACCCCCTCAAACCCCCTTCGCCATCTCCCGCAGCTTGAATTTCTGAATTTTTCCCGTCGAGGTTTTCGGCAGCTCGGTGAAAACAACGTATTTCGGGCATTTGTAATGCGCCAGATGCTCGCGGCACCAGGCGACAAGGTCGTCTTCGGTGACTTCCACGCCGGGCGCCTTCTCGATAAAGGCGCACGGCGTCTCGCCCCATTTTTCATCCGGTTTGGCGACCACGGCGGCGACCGAAACACCCGGGTGCTTGCACAGCGCGTCCTCTACCTCGATGGACGAGATGTTCTCGCCGCCGGAGATGATGATGTCCTTGGAGCGGTCTTTTAGCTGGATATAACCATCGCCATGCAGCACCCCCAGATCGCCGGAATGGAACCAGCCGCCGGCGAAGGCCGCGTCCGTGGTGGCCTTGTTTTTCAGATAGCCCTTCATGACGATATTGCCGCGAAACATGACCTCGCCGAGCGTCTCGCCATCGTCCGCCACGCGCTCCATGGTCGCCGGGTCCATCACCGTGAGGTCTTCGAGCGCGTGGTATCGCACCCCCTGGCGGATGCGCCTGGCCATGCGCGCCCGTGTTCCAGCCCGTCCCATTCGTCCTTCCATTCATTCAGCACCGCCGGGCCGTAGGTTTCGGTGAGGCCGTAAAGATGGGTGAGATCGAACCCGGCCGCCAGCATTTTCACCAGCAGCGCCTCGGGCGGCGGCGCGGCGGCGTGGGAGATGTTTACCCGGTTCGGCAGTTTACCCTTTTCATCTTCGACCGCCTGCAGCAACACGCTCATGACGAAGGGCGAGCCGCTCAGATGCGTCACCTTGTGATCGGCGATGGCGTCATACATGGCCTTGGCCCGCACCCAGCGCAGGCACACATGCACCCCCGCATTCATCGCCAGCGACCAGGTAAAGCTCCAGCCGTTGCAGTGGAACATGGGCACGGTCCACAGATAGACCGGATGCCGGCCCATGCCGGTGGCGATGGTGTTGGCGTAGCACATCAGCGCCGCGCCGCGATGGTGATAGACCACGCCCTTGGGGTCGCCGGTGGTGCCAGAAGTATAGTTCAGCGATATCGAATCCCATTCATCGTCCGGCGGCGCCCACGGAAATTTTGCGTCGCCGTCCCTGATGAAATCCTCATATTCGGCCTCGCCCAGAAACTCGCCGTCCTGCACGAATTCGGGATCGTCATAATCGATAACCACGGGGGAGACCTTGGCCTGGTGCAGCGCCGGTTTCATGGTGGCGGCGAATTCGCGGTCGGTAATCACCAGTTTTGCTTCCGCATGGTCGAGCTGGAAGGCGATGATGGCGGCGTCGAGGCGGGTGTTCATGCAATGCAGCACCGCGCCGGTCATGGGCACGCCGTAATGCGCCTCCAGCATGGCCGGGGTGTTGGCCAGCATCACCGAGACCGTGTCGCCCTTGCCGATGCCCCGCGCAGCCAGAGCCGAGGCGAGACGGCGCGAACGGGCATAGAAATCGGCGTAGGTATATTGCGTGCCGCGGTGGATGATCGCGATGCTGTCGGGGAATACGCGCGCCGCGCGATCGAGGAAGGCGATCGGCGTCAGCGGCTGGTAGTTGGCCGGATTTTTGCCAAGATTCGTATCATATGGGCTTTTGGCCATGGCGCACCTCCACTCATCGCGCCCGGACACTAGAGCATGATCCGCACATCTATCAATCCCGCGGGTAAAGGCAGTATAACTGCGCTTGTCCTGCACAATTGAAGCCAAGGGGAGATTGCGATGGCGGTCATTGTCATCACCGGCGCCAACAGGGGCATCGGGTTAGCGCTGGCGCAACAATTGTCGCAGCGCGGGGACACGGTCATTGCCGCCTGCCGCAAGGGCGCGCCGGAACTCGATGCGACCGGCGCGCAAGTGATCGAGGGCGTGGACGTCACCAGCGATGACGCGGTCGCCGCGCTGGCGGAAACGCTTGACGGGCGGACAATCGATATTTTGATCAACAATGCCGGCGTGCTCACCCGCGAGGGGCTGGACGATCTCGACTGGGACGCCATGCGCCGCCAGTTCGAGGTCAATACGCTGGGTCCGCTGCGGGTGACCCAAGCCCTGCTGCCATGTATGAAAGAGGGTGCGAAAGTCGCGATCGTCTCGAGCCGGGTCGGCTCGATTGCCGACAATAGCAGCGGCGGAAATTACGGATACCGCATTTCCAAAACCGCCGTAAACATGGCCGGCGTCTGCCTGGCGCATGATTTACGTGAACGCGGCATCGCTGTGGTGCTGCTGCATCCAGGCTATGTGCGCACCGCACTCACCGGCATGAATGGCGAGATTGAAACGGAAGAATCCGCGCGCGGCCTGATCGCCCGGATCGATGAAACGACGCTTGAGCGCAGCGGCACGTTCTGGCACGCCAATGGCGCTGAATTGCCCTGGTAGAAAACCGGCGCGCCCTGCGTCGCCGCGAAACCTGAGCGCCACCCGCCCGCTGCATCACCCAGGGCCCAGGGCGCGCGCGCCGGTGACGCAGAAAACCCGTTATATTTCAGCACCTTGTGAGGCGTAATACTTATCTGTGAAATTGCCTTAATTTGCTTCACATTTCCTTGTTAAGTGTCTCAAAATCGGACTATCTTAAGATAGTGCAATCGCTGGACGGGGGTGTCCACAGTGGCCTTGACAACCGAGAGTGGCGCGCAGCCGATATTGAGCGCGGCGCAACCCGCCGGTGCGAACATCATCGTGCCGGACGCGGCCATGCTGTTTACCGGCGACTTCGCCCGCTCGGGCCACGATCTCGTTCTGACCGGCCCGGACGGCGCGAAGCTCGTGCTGGAAGGCTATTTCAACACCGACACGCCTCCCTCTCTGGTCTCGCCGGACGGCGCGATGCTGACGGGCGATGTGGTGACGTCTCTGGCCGGACCGCAATTCCCCGGCCAATATGCGCAAGCGGGCGGCGCGCCCGAGGGCAAGCAAGCCATTGGCACGGTGCAGACCGTGGAGGGCTCCGCCAGCGTCATCCGCACCAACGGCGTCACCGAGACGCTCAAGGCCGGCGATCCGGTATTTCAGGGCGACGTGGTGCTGACAGGCCCCGGCGGCAAGCTCGGCATCGGTTTTCTCGACGGCACCTTGTTCTCCCTGTCGGCCAATGCACGGATGGTGCTGAACTCGCTGATCTACGATCCCGGCGGCGCCAACAATTCGATGCTGTTCTCCCTGATCGAGGGCACGTTCATATTCGCCGCCGGCCAGATCGCGCCGACCGGCGAGATGAAAATCCAGACGCCGGTGGCCGTAATGGGCATCCGCGGCACCACGCCGACGGTCACCATCAATTCAGCGCTTGGCACGGTCAATTTCTCCATCGTCGCCGATCTGGGCACCGGGAATGTGGGCATCTATACGCTTTACAGCCTGGATACGGGACTGGCGATTGGCACGGTGAGCAGCGTTGGCTCCAAATGGGAGGTCACCATAGATGGCCAGATCACTGAGCTTGATAAAACCGCAGAAGATTTGCTGGACGATGCGAGCGCGATCAGCCAGATCAACGCCGTCTTCACCGCGGTGCAGTCTTCCACGCCGCCGGGACCCCAGAACGGCCAGCAGACGCCGGGTTCAGGCGGGCTGAATACAAACCAGCCCAACCAGGGCACCATCGATAGCGATGGCACGTCCACCATCGATAGCGATGCCGGGCCCACCATCGATAGCGATGAAACGCAGGAGCAGGACCCGGACCCGGACCCGGAACCTGAGCCGGAACCAGAACCCAAACCGGAACCCGAACCCGAACCGGAGCCCGAACCGGAACCCGACCCCGAACCCCCCCCCCCGCCCGGCAAGGCCG
>JADFHH010000129.1 GCA_022567275.1 Pseudomonadota bacterium
GCTAGGCGGCCCCTTTCGTACCCGGCGTCGATCACCGCATCGATGATGTCGAAGACCGCTTCGCTAAATTGGTCGATCTTGCCGTCGTCCCAGTCCGCCTTGGGGCTGGTGTTGCCCGCCGCGTCGTGCATCGGCAGATGGAATTGGCACCATGTGGTGCCGTCGTCGAGCGTGGTGAAGTCTGTCTCCGAGGCGAACTGGCAGCCGCGTTTTTTATCGTCAGGAAATCGTTTGTATCGAAAACAGCAGGCCATGCGCCGAACCAGCGAGAGTATGGGCGGTTAATTCTACAACCAGTTACCCCAATCCGCGTCCACGCGCCAGCGCCGGAGGTAGCGCCGGGACTGGCGGATTGAAGAAAGGGTTTTCTAACCACCAAGACACCAAGGACACCAAGTTCTTGTAATTATGAAATTTTCTTGGTGTCCTTGGTGGTTGAATCCTTTTTCGCTATTCCTTCGCTTCCTCCCCCTCGTCCGCCGGCTTTTCCTTGGCGAGGAAGGCGCGGGCCTTTTCGAAGTGGGGGGGCTTGAGCGCCGCGCGCACCGCGCCGATGGCGGCGGCCATGACCGCGGCGTCGTCGGTGAAGCCGAGGCCGGCGATGATGTCGGGTATGGCGTCCATGGGCATGATGAAATAGGCCAGCGCGGCGAGCAGCATGGTGCGCACCCTGAGAGGAGTGCGGCTATCCATGGCGCAATAATAGGCGGCGAGGAGGTTTCCGGCGAACGGGATGCGCCGCGCGACGCGTTTGAACTTGTCCCAGAATTCGCTGCGGACTTTTTGCTCCCGCACGGTGAGGGCAAATTCATCGTTTCGCGAATCATCGTCAGCGCCGCCCAAATCGCTCGTTTCGTTTCCGCCAGCGCTCATGGCCGCTCCCATGCGAAAAAACATACCCTCCAATCAGGGGCTCTCACAGACATATGGGGTATCCCCTTTCCCCGGCAAGCCCGCCCAGGCGTGAGGCTAACTCGAGCTCTTGGCGTCGACAATGATCGCCTTGTCGGCGTTCTGCCGAAACAGCCCGTTGAAATCAATCGGGTCGAGCATGAGCGGCTGGAACCCGCCATCGCGGGTTAGATCGGCCACCACCCGGCGCATGAACGGGAACATGATTATCGGTGCATCTACATGAAGCACCCTGGTCATATGTTCCTCCGGGATATTCTTGGCCTGAAATATGGCGGCGTAAATCAGCTCAATATTAAAAATGACGCCTGATTCGCTCTGCGCCTTGGTCTCGAAAAGGAGGTCGACTTCGTAGACCTCGTCGGAGTGCTTCATCGCCTGCACCTGGATATTGAGTTCAAGCCGCGGGTTTTCTCCAGGCTCCTGCAGCGAAGCGGGCGCGTTCGGGCTCTCGAATGAGAGGTCCTTTATGAATTGCGCCAGGACACCGAATTTGGCCTCTTTCGTATCCGCGCCATCCGCGGCTCCGGCTGCCGTCTCGTCCGATGCACCATTTCCTTCTGGCGCCGCATCTTTCTTCTTTGCCATATCTCAAATGTCTCCTTCGAGAACCCCATGCGAGTTTCCTGTAGTAGCGTCGCTAACATGCCGAAGCGCGGGCCGCAACGTGCAGATAAAGTGAAACAGCGCCTGTCTGCGCCTTGTGCCTATTTGCGCCACGGCGAGGCCGCCCGTCCGGACTTGTTACGCGATTTTCCGTTGTTCCCGGTTTCGCTGTCGTCCAGCTCCTGATACTCACCTTCGAGTACCGGACCACCGGCGGCCGGCGGTTCGCGCCCGCGCCCGCCGCCGCCCGCATCGAAGCCGCCAGCATGCACATGGCCCGAGGCCATGAGTTTGTTGAAAAGCCATCGCGCCAGGGCGCGCCGCACGCCCGGTATCAGCAGCAAAAACCCAGCCGTATCCGTCAGCAGTCCCGGCGTCAGGAGGAAGGCGCCGGCGACCAGAAGACACGCGCCATCGACCACGGACTCAACGGGAAATTCGCCGGTTGCCACATCCGCGCGCGCCCGCGAAAGTGCGGCCAGGCCCTGGCGCTTGAGCATGGAAACGCCGATCACCGCGGTAGCAATAACCAGCGCGATGGTGGCGGCGATGCCGATGAGCTGGCCAAGTTTAATGAGAATCGCAAGCTCGGCGAGCGGGACAAGAATGAACAGCAGGATGGGCATTGGGGTCCGGACTTTCTATTGGCATCCGGGTTTTACCGGTCTTGAAGGGATATTCATTTCGTCGAGTGGCGATTGTGAGTTGGCTTAACCGGGACGATGCCGTAGATTGATCATAACAGACCAATATGTTTCGTGCTCAAATTAGCGGGTGCCTATTAGCTGGTGTTCACATGGTCGCCACCTTATATCATCATTATACACTACCAAAGGCGCGGTCTTCGGCTGTCACTAAGGAAACACGATTACGATGAGCAACGGGTTCGACATCTACACACTCCTCTTTCTTGTTCTCGCGGTCGTGATTTTCCTGCGCTTGAAGAACGCACTTGGCCGCCGCACCGGTAGTGAGCGCCCGCCGCACGATCCATTTACGGCGAGCAGCGCCAAATCCAACGGCGCCAAACAGGCCGCCGAGGACAAAATCGTGGCCTTGCCGCGCCGGCGCGGGGAGAAGCAAGCGCAGGCGGTTGATGGCGCCGAAGAGCGGCTGAAGGATTTTGCCCCTCAGGGAAGCCCGCTGGCTAAAGGCTTGATGTCCATCATAAAGTCCGACCCTGGCTTCGATCCGGAACAATTTTTACAAGGCGCGAAAGCGGCCTACGAAATGATCGTCACGGCGTTTGCCGGCGGCAACAAACCGACATTGCGCCAACTGCTCGGCAAGGACGTCTATGACGGCTTCGTCGGCGCCATTGAAGAACGCGAACAGCGCGGGGAGGAAGTGGAATCCAGCTTCATCGGCATCGACAAGGCAGATATGATCGAAGCCGGTTTGAAGGAGAAATCGGCACAGATCACCGTCAAATTCGTGAGCAAGCTCATCACCTCGACCAGTGACAGGGATGGCAATATCATCGACGGCAATCCGAAAAAGGTCCGCGAAGTGACCGATATCTGGACCTTTGCGCGCACTGTCACCGCCCGCGACCCGAACTGGAAACTGGTCGCCACAGAGGCCGCCAATTAGCCGGCTGTTCAGGTGACCGGCGTTCACAAGTGCTTGAGTATTGCGAATGCGTGTATCCTTCGCGCATGATGCGCGCATGGATTGCAAACAAGCCGCTTCTGATTGTCCTGTTCTGCACACTGTCAGGCGCGCTCGCCCTTTGGCGCGGAACAATTTCCATGAATGAGCGTGCGCCGGCTCTGGTAGCGCTCGCCTTTTCCGGTATCGGCGGGTGGGAGCACGACGATCACGGACAGGCCTTCGCCACCTTTCGCCGGTCATGCGAACGCATCGTGCAGGTGGCCGGGGCGCGCGCCAAAGCGGGCAAGGGGGACGCTGAGCCACACTCCTTGAGAGAAATCTGTGAAGCCGCGCTTGTCTCGGGGGAGAAGCTTGAGAACAAAGCGGCGCGTGCGTTTTTTGAAAAACATTTCACCCCCTACCGCACTTCCAATAGTGACGCGTCCGGCTTCGTCACCGGTTATTTCGAGCCGGAACTGCCCGGCGCGCGCGTGCGCTCCAAACGCTTTTCTGTCCCCGTCTATCGCATTCCACGCGATCTGGTGCAGCTTATTGCCGATGCGGAACGCGCGGCGCGCAACCATGAAATGACCTATGCGCGAAACACGGCGCAAGGTCACGTGCCCTATTACGAGCGCAAGGAAATCGAGCAGGGCGCGCTTGACGGTGCGGGGCTGGAAATTCTCTATCTGGCGAGCTGGACCGATGCCTTTTTCGTCCATGTGCAGGGGTCGGCCCGTGTGGCGCTGGATGAGGGCGGTCATGTCCGCCTTGCCTTCGCCGCCAAGAATGGCCACCCCTATACCTCTATCGGCAAGCTGCTTGTCGCGCGCGGCGTGCTGAGTAAGAGTGAGATGTCCATGGCCGTGCTGCGCGCCTGGCTCGAGGCCAACCCGCGAGCAGCGCGTGAAGTAATGTGGCAAAATCGTTCCTATATATTTTTCCGCGAACGGACTGGGCCCGATGCGGACGCAGGCCCGGTGGGGGCGCAAGGCGTGGTGCTGACGGCGCGCCGCAGCCTCGCGATCGATACCTCACTCCATGCGCTGGGAACGCCCATATGGGTGAACGCGCCGGAGCTTGACGTGCACGGAGGGCACGGCTTCCGCCAGCTGATGATTGCGCAGGATGCGGGTTCGGCCATCAAGGGCGCAGGGCGCGGCGATATATATTGGGGGACGGGCGCGCAAGCGGGCGATATCGCCGGCGCGACGCGCCACAAGGCGGAATTTATCCTTCTGCTGCCAAACGGTAAGTATGGACCCTAGCCGCCGGCCGTCGAAAAACAGCGCGCATATTGCTGCTGCATCTCCTTGTTGGTGGCGCAGTCGTCGAACATCTTCATATCGGAGGGTTGGGAATACTGGATGTAGGGGCCGATGAGATAGCGGCCCTCGCCGGAGCTGAGATAGCCGAAATTGTCGATCTTGCCGGCCATTTGCGGGTCGGAAGCCTCGATCGCCTTTTTCAGCATATCGCCCTTGATAAAATTGTCCGGCAACTGATCGAACGGGCCGTCGTAATAATTGTTCATCACGACATTGGCGACATGCACGCCAATCAGAATTTTACGGTCGATGGTGTGATCCTTGTAAAAGGCAAAGCCTGAGCGTTTGCCAATCACAATACGATCGGAAATCTCCGTGGCGATGAATTCGTCGCCCGCCCCCCAGGTGTCGTTCAGGATATAGTGGAAGATATTGAAGCGGGTATTGAAGAGCAGATACATCTGAATGCCGGATTCGTCGAACACCGGCCCGATATAGATCTCGTTTTCCGCGAGCAGTCCCTTGGGCGGCTCGACATCGCCAAGATCATTGAGATGAAATGTCACCTGCTTGGCGCCGAAGCTCACGCGGTATTCGAGCGCGGATATCTTTTCTACGATAACGCCATCGCTCGCAGTGAGCTTCTTGTAGTGCATTTCCCCGTCGGAGCTGGAGACATTGGCGGCGGCGAAATATGCGAAATGCAAAATGCCCTTGTCCCGGTCAATGGCCGCAAGGCGCAAATTGCCGGCATATTCAATGCCGCCGTGATAGAAGGAAAAATAATAATAATTCTCCGTCGGGTAGATATGCACCGTGTCGGGCAGGGACGAAAAAATGTAACGGAAGCTCGCTTCCATATCCTCGATTGCAAAGTCGGACCGCTTGGCCAGCTCTTCTATGAACTTCTGATTGGTTTGCAATTTCGGCGTCGAGACATTGCGTGGCGCCGGCCGGGGGGCTTGTGTTCCCTGCGCGGCGTTGTAGATCATGGCGCCCGCCACCATTACCGATGCCAGCGCCAGTCCCGCGCCGGCCAGGATTTTGCTGACCGGCGGCCACGCGGACTTTTTTTTCTTCTGACGCTTCGATGTCATGTGCGCACAATAGACCGCCCGCACACGGCGCGCCAGTTAAGCCGCTGAGTCTGGATGATTAGCGTCTGCCGAAAGTTATTCGCTCTGTTCGGGGCGCCGGGGCCTTTTGGAGTGTCAAGGGCCCCGCTTCTTTTGGCACTTTTTTCCGTTCCAGAAGCGATTTTTTGACTTGCAAACGCATTCATTCTTGACCGGGTCAAACACCACCCGCTTGCCGGAACAGCGTACTGGCGCATTTACTGGCGGCTTCTTCACCTTCGATCCCGGCGGCAGATGCACCTTGGAGCCGGGCGGGAAGTGCGGTGGTTTCTTCACCTTCGATCCCGGCGGGAAATGCGGCGGCT
>JADFHH010000130.1 GCA_022567275.1 Pseudomonadota bacterium
CATCCGAGACTCGACACCGCAGCGCAATTCAAATGCGGCGTAGAACATATGTTGTTCTGAATTTTCCGCGAGACACTCATATGCGCGTTCGAGGTAGTCTCTAGATGAAATATTGTACTTCATTTCCCTAGATTGCTGTCCGCAACTGTGAATGGCAAGAGGCAGCATCGGGCTGCAAATGGTCAACGTACTGCGCCTGCGGAGTCATGCGACGCGGAAGGGGAAGGGGTGACTGCGGAGAGGTGCTATTAAAGTAATTTGCTATTTTCTTTAATAGCGGTCGGACTGACTAAAACAGCCTTTAATAACTGACCGGCATTAGCATTGCCGAACGCCGCTTCGCACAGCCGATTGCGAAATCCCCTTCAATACTCCTATAAGGGCACGCTGGGCGGCGCAGCACTCAATGCGCCCCGCCAACTCCAAGAGACGCCCCATGACCCTGCGAAACATCGCCATCATCGCCCATGTCGACCATGGCAAGACCACCCTTATCGACGCGCTGCTGAAACAGTCCGGCGCGTTTCGCGACAATCAGCGGGTGGAAGAGCAAGCGCTGGATACCGGCGAGCTCGAACGCGAACGCGGCATCACCATCCTCGCCAAATGCACCTCGATCGACTGGAACGGCACCCGCATCAATATCGTCGACACGCCGGGGCACGCCGATTTCGGCGGCGAGGTGGAGCGTATTCTGAATATGGTGGACGGGGTGATCGTGCTGGTCGATGCCGCGGAAGGCCCCATGCCGCAGACCAAATTCGTGGTCTCGAAAGCGCTCGAGATCGGCCTCAGGCCGATTGTCGCCATCAACAAGATCGACAGGAGCGACGAACGCCACGCTCACGCCGTCGATGAGGTGTTCGATCTGTTCGCCGCCCTCGACGCGTCGGATGAACAGCTCGACTTTCCCATTCTCTATGGCTCGGCCAAACAGGGCTGGATGGCGCGCGATCCGCAAGGCCCCAGGGACGGCATGGCGCCACTATGCGAAATGGTGATCGATCACGTGCCCGCACCGTCCGTGCAGGAAGGCGCGTTCGCCATGCTCGCCACCACGCTCGAAGCCGATGCCTATCTCGGGCGCATCCTCACCGGGCGCATCAGCGCCGGGTCGATCGCGCAGGGTGCCGCCATCAAGGCGCTCAATCGCGAAGGCGAAGAGGTGGATCGCGGGCGGATTACAAAACTGCTGTCATTCGACGGGCTGGAGCGCCGGGGCATTGGCGCGGCGCATGCGGGCGATATCGTCGCCATCGCCGGGCTGTCGAAGGCGACCGTGTCCGACACGCTGTGCGATCCCGGTGTCGAAAATGCATTGCCGAGTGCGCCGGTCGACCCGCCCACCCTGGCCATGACGTTTCGCATCAATGACGGACCCTTGGCCGGTCAGGAAGGTTCGAAAGTGCAAAGCCGGGTCATCCGCGAGCGGCTTTTGCGCGAGGCGGAAGGCAATGTGGCGCTGAGGATTTCCGAAACGCCCGACAAGGACTCATTCGATGTCGCGGGACGCGGCGAGTTGCAGCTCGCGATTCTGATCGAAACCATGCGCCGCGAAGGCTTTGAACTCACGGTTTCGCGCCCGCAGGTTGTCATGCAGGCCGATCCCGTTACGGGCGAGAGGCTCGAGCCGGTCGAGGAAACCATCATCGACGTGGATGAGGAATTTACCGGCGTGGTGGTCGAGAAACTCTCCGGCCGCAAGGGGGAACTCATCGAGATGAAACCCTCTGGAGGCGGGCGACGGCGGCTGGTGTTTCACATCCCCACACGCGGTCTCATTGGCTATCTGGGCGAGCTGCTGACAGATACGCGCGGCACGGGCGTCATGAACCGGGTGTTTCACGGCTATGCGCCCTACAAAGGCGCGATCCAGGGCCGGCGCACCGGCGTTCTGATTTCGAACGCGCAAGGCAATGCGGTGGCCTTCGCGCTCTGGAACCTGGAGGATCGCGGGCCGATGATGATCGCCCCGGGAACCCGGGTCTATCGGGGTATGATCGTCGGCGGCCATTCGCGCGGCAACGATCTGGAAGTCAACGTGCTCAAGGGAAAAAAGCTCACCAACATCCGCGCCGCGGGCCGCGATGACGCCGTCGCCCTGACCCCGCCGCTCATTCTGACTCTGGAAAAAGCGCTCGCCTATATCAATGACGATGAGCTGGTCGAGGTCACGCCGCGCTCCATCCGCCTGCGCAAGCGCCATCTCGATCCGCATCTGCGCAAAAAGGCCGCGCGCCAGGCGGCCTCTTAGGTTCCGGGCACTGGGTGTGCTACGATTTGCCCTATCCGGATTATTTTGCTCCAGGACTCAAGGGAGACACTGACCATGAGCACCGCGCAAGCCGCTTCCGAAACAACCGAATTCGTGGATTTCTGGAATGAAATCCTGCTGCCAAAATTCGTCAAATACCGGCATATCCTGGTCGGCGGGCTGACCCGCCACTCCGAGTTGATTTTCCCCAACCTCGAAGTATCGAAAGGCGACAAGGTCGTCGATGTCGGCTGCGGCTTTGGCGATACCGCCCTTAAATTCGCCGAAATCGTCGGCCCGAAAGGCTCGGTGCTCGGCATCGACTGCTGCGAGGGATTTCTGAAATATGGCCGCGAGGAGGCGCAGGCGGCAGGTGTCACGAACCTCACCTTCATCGAGGCGGACGTCCAGAGCCATCCCTTCGAGCCGGTACATGATTTTTGCTTTTCGCGCTTCGGCACACAGTTCTTCGAGAACCCGGTGGCGGGCCTGCGCGCCATGCGCTCGGCGCTCAAGCCCGGCGGCATCATGACCATGATCGTCTGGCGCACCATCGACGACAATCCCTGGCTCGGCATGCCGAAAGACGTGGTGCTGAAAATCCTGCCGCCCCCTGGCGACGACGCCAGGACCTGCGGCCCGGGCCCGTTCTCCATGGCCGGCCAGGAGATGGTCACCAAACAGCTGGAAATCGCCGGATATGACAGCATCGACTTCAAGCGCGTGGACGCGCCGTTAATGGTCGGCGACACGCTCGACGACGCGTTCAACTTTCAGATCGCGCTTGGACCCGCGGGCGAGGTTTACCGCGAGGCCGGCGATCTGGCGATCGAAAAACACGCCGAGATCGAGGCCGCGCTCAAGGCCGAGTTGAAAAAGCATGTCACGCCCGAAGGCGTCGTCCTGGGCTCGAGTTCCTGGGTCATCTCCGCCCGCAACCCGGGCTAGGGTCCGAACCCTCCTTCGTCGCGGGCATGGATTGTCAGCTACGGGGCGCGCCGGATCAGCTGTGCGCCCCATATGCTATGCCGCAGATTTCCTGCGTCTGACCATTTCGCTGCACGCAACAGTCGCGCCTGGCAATACGCTACTTTTCGCAAGAATCAATCAAAATTTAATCAAATAATAATAGAATTATACAATATTCATTTTTTTATTTCTAGATAGTGGAAATTAAATCTAGTATATTACCTGTATATTAAGGCGCCATCCTGCAATAATACGAGTGTAATATTGAAATATGAGTGGGCCACATGTTCAGAAAATTCTTCGCGCGTGACAGAATGATCATGGCGGGCCTTATTGTTCTTGGCGTCCTGACGGTTATCGCCGGCTTTGCATCGGGCCGGACGGTGTTCCAATATGCGCTTTCCACCGATGCGCGCTACGCCGCCAGTCAGTGGATAGGCAAGGTTGAGGACCGGCTGTTCGCGCAGCATTCCTCCCCGGCCGGCCGCATCTCCGGTCAGGACATCGCCATCGTCGCGCCAAAGCTGTTCGGCGACATTCAGGCCCGCGCCCGTGAAACGCGCGCATATAAGCTTCGCATCGCCAGCCCGGCACCTCAGGGGTTCGGCCTGCTGGGCGGCGTCGATATGTTGTTATCGGGCTGGATCGCAAGCTTGACCGGTTATCTGGATGCCAACGACCATGTCAGCAAGATCCGCAATTTCGCGGTTCTTGAAGCCGATGGCGGGCTGATTCTGCGCTCCAGCGGGTTCGATCCCAAAGCGCTCGATTCGTTTCTTGCCGACACCCGTTTCCAGGCCGAGTTTTATAAATCTCTCAGTACGCGTTCCAGCCGTTTTATCGACGCCTTCGCCATGCCGGGGCAGCCCGCGAGCGAATTCCAGAAGGGGCTGGTCGTGCCGCTTCTTCAGGGCGACAAGGTCGCGCGTGTCTATATACTCGCGGTCGATCAGTCTTCCGCCGCCGCGCTGTCCAGGGTCGCGCTGCTGGCCGCGTCGACAATGACCTCTTTGTTGATCTTGCTGAGTTTTTCCGTGCCGGCGCTGGTCGCATTCCGGCGCACGCGCGAACGCTGGGAAACCGAGGACAAGCTCAGATTCCTGGCCATGCACGATCCCCTGACCGGCCTGCCGAACCGCGTATATTGGCAAAAGGTCCTTGAACAGGCCCTGGCGCGGGCCAAACGGCGCAATGGACTGCTTGCGGTCATGTGTGTCGATCTGGACCACTTCAAGGAGGTCAACGACACCTTCGGTCACAAGGCCGGCGACGCCTTGCTCATGGAAGTCTCCGAGCGGCTGAAGAGCTGCGTGCGCGAAACCGACATCGTCGCGCGGCTGGGCGGTGACGAGTTCGCGATATTGGCGGAAGATCTGGACGACCCTTCCGGCGCCATTCCCCTTGCCCGGCGAATTTGCCAGCAACTCTCCAGCAACTTCAATATCGAAGGCCACGATCTGGCGATTTCATGCAGCGTCGGGATTACCCTGGCGCCGGCTGAGGGGTCCGAAGCGGCGGATCTCCTCGGCAAAGCGGATCTGGCGCTCTACCGGGCGAAGCATGACGGGCGCAATACCTTCCGCTTTTTCGAACCGGAAATGGACAGCCACGTTCGCAAACGGCGGATCATCGCCAGCGAGCTGCGCCATGCGCTGCACAATGATGGGTTGCACATTCACTATCAGCCCCAGTTCGACCTGCTCAGCGGTGCGTTGACCGGTTATGAAGCGCTGGCCCGCTGGACCCATGACGACATGGGCGAGGTTTCGCCGTCGAAATTTATTTCCATCGCCGAAGAGAACGGGCTCATCGGCATGCTTGGCGAGTGGATGCTTAAAACCACCTGCCGCTCCGCCTGCCATTGGCCCGGCGACACCAGACTGACCGTCAATATCTCCGCGGCGCAATTTATCGCGCAGGACCTCGTCAAAATTGTCGGCGAAAGCCTGTCGGAGAGCGGGCTGGCGCCGCAACGCCTGCTGCTGGAATTCAACGAGGACGTGCTGCTCCGCAACAATGACGAGATGCACAGAACGCTCAAGCAGCTCACCGCGATGGGCGTTCATCTGGCCATCGACAATTTTGGCGCCGGCAATTCGAGCATCAGCAATCTGATCCGGCTGCCGGTTTCGAAAATCAACATCGACCAGTCCTTCATTCACCAGATGGAAGGCGATCAAAACATCCGCACGATCGTAAATATGATCGTCGGGCTGGGAAAATCTCTGGGTGTCACCATCTCCGCGGGCGGGGTCGAGACCGAAGCCCAGGCGCAATATCTGCGCCAGATCGGTTGCAATGAGGTTCAGGGCTTTCTCTACGGGCATCCGCAGCCGGAAATCGGTGAAGGAAACCTCACATCTCAAACCGCATCGGTAGAGCTGGACACCGAACCTGTGTTGTTGCCTTTTGAAAATGAAGCGCCGCCGCGCGAAAATGTCGTCAGGCTGGTTGGCTAGACCGTTTCCGATTTTCACGGAAACGGTCAAGGCCGCGACCGCGGCCCGGCGCTTATGCGCCGCGCCCGCGCAGGCCCGAACGAAGTGAGGAATAGCCGCGAGCGAGAAAAAACAAGAGCGATTCCG
>JADFHH010000131.1 GCA_022567275.1 Pseudomonadota bacterium
GCCCGAGTCTACGGCGATCACGTCACCGGCCCGTGCGGCGTCGATCATGGCGCCGACCGCGAAATCTTCCGAGGTATAGTCGCCATAGGCGCCGGCGCTTTGCTTCACCGTGACCGCCGGTCCGGCAAAGCGGAAGCCGGGCGCGAGCGCCTTGATGTGGGCGATGACATTGTTGTGCAGCCCGGCATTGTCCAGCGCATTGGCCAGCGTGCTGGTGGCCAGAGCCGAGATGCGAGCGGTGAGTTCCTCGCCACGCCGGTCACTGTCGTTCGCAGGCATTGGCGGCCCCCGGGTTTTCCAAGGACTTGATTGCAACACCCGGCGCAGCCATAGTCAAACGGGCGCATGCGATATTCAGGAGATCGCCCTTAGCCGATGACCCAGACCACGAACCGGTTTTTCGATGAGCTTGCCAAAATTATGACCGGCGCCACGGGGGCTGCCCAGGGGCTGCGCGGGGAGATGGAAAATCTGATCCGCAGCCAGGCGGAACATGTGCTGCGCGATCTCGATGTGGTGCAGCGTGAAGAGTTCGAGGCCATGAAGGCCATGGCGCGAAAAGCGCGCGCGGAGAATGTTAAGCTGGAAAAGCGCATCGCCGAACTTGAAGAGGCCCTCACCAGCTTCGGCAAAGGCCCCTCGAAAACACCCTGATACCAGGGTCCTGATACCAAGCCCCCAACCCTGAAACCGCTGTTTCCAGCCATTCTTTCCCTGACACACAACAAAACGGCATAATTTGCCCGAGAAAATTGGCGTGGACAAGTTTGCCTGACTTCTTGCACCTCATTCACCTTGCGGTTATGTCGCAGTGGTTGTGGTTTTTGATTCATGAACCACAATATTTAGTGGGACTCTTGGGTCGTAGCGTTGCATATCTGCTCGCTTGATGTCCCCAGTCCCACCGGGCCAGAACAAGGGCACGCCATGGCGTCGATGGAGATAATTCATGAACGCGCGCGCCATCCGGTCGATCTGGTGGAGACTATCGCGAACAGCCATGACTGGGAATTCGAGCGCAGCACGCAAGATGAATTGTCCCTGTGCGTGACCGGCACATGGAGCGACTATAATATATCGCTCAACTGGCGCGATGATCTCGAATCGCTTCATCTGGCCTGCGCGGCCGATCTCAAGGTTTCCGATAGCCGTCTGGCCGAGGTTTACCGGCTGATGGCCATTATCAATGAGCAGCTCTGGATCGGTCATTTCGATTTGTGGCGCAGCGAGAACCTGCTGCTGTTCCGGCACGGACTGATGCTCAATGACGCGGACATGACGGTCGGGCAATGCGAAGCGCTGTTGCAAGCCGCGCTTGAAACCTGCGAGCGCTACTTCCAGGCGTTCCAGTTCGTAATATGGGCCGGCAAATCGGCGGAGGATGCTCTGGCGGCCATTATGTTCGCAACCGAAGGACAGGCATGACACTCGAAATTGGCGGCACGCTGATTCTCATAGGCGCCGGCAAGATGGGCGGTGCGCTTCTCGGCGGATGGCTTGAGCGGGGCCTGGAGCCGCAAAGTATTTTTGTTCAGGATCCTGAACCTTCCGCGGACATCGCCGCGCTGGCGCAGCGCGAACAGTTTCACCTCGGTGCGGATGCCAGCGCCTTGCCGCGCGACGCCGCCGTCATGGTGCTCGCGGTCAAGCCGCAAATCATGGACCAGGTCCTGCCCCCCCTGAAACCTCATATTGGCGAGAACACGGTCGTGCTGTCGATCGCCGCCGGGTATAGGATAGCCGGCATCGCCCATCATCTGGGATCGAATTGCGCGATCGTGCGCGCCATGCCCAACACCCCGGCGGCCATTGGCCGGGGTGTCACGGTGGCCTGCGCCAACGCGCATGCGACGCCGGACCACAAAGGGCATTGCGATGCGCTGCTGCGGGCCGTGGGCTCCGTGGCGTGGAGCGAGCAAGAGTCCACGCTCGACCCCGTCACGGCGGTATCGGGCAGCGGGCCGGCTTATGTGTTTTTGCTGGCCGAATGTCTTGCCGAGGCGGGTGTCGAGGCGGGGCTGGACGAAGAGCTGGCGCGAAAACTTGCCCGCGAGACGGTGGCGGGCGCGGGGGAATTGCTCATCCGGTCGGATACACCGGCTGAAGAATTGCGCAAAAACGTCACTTCGCCCGGCGGCACCACGGCGGCGGCGCTCGAGATTTTGATGGGGGAAGACGGGCTACAGCAATTGCTGACCCGCGCGGTCAGGGCCGCGACGAAACGCTCACGGGAACTTTCTTCTTAAAGTGCGTCCTTTTCTCAAATGCCAGCACATTGCAAGGTAGATGCATACACAAGGCTGGAGAACAAAAATGTCCGACACATCCCCCTCGGCGGAAATAACCTTCGATGATTTTCTCAAACTCGACATCCGCGTGGGAACGGTGACGCGCGTGGAACCGTTCGCCGAAGCGCGCAAGCCGTCACTCAAACTGTGGATCGATTTCGGCGCCGAAATTGGCGAGAAGAAAAGCGTTGCCCAGATAACGGCGCATTACACCGCCGGTGAGCTGACCGGACGCCAGGTCGCGGCGGTGGTCAATTTTCCACCGCGCCAGATCGGACCCGTAATGTCGGAAGTGCTCACCCTTGGTTTTCCCGATGAACATGGCGAGGTGGTGCTGCTTGCCCCCGATCTGAAAATCCCCAATGGCGGGCGGTTGTTCTGATGCCAATGGCACAAGGAAAAATTGCCCTCGTGACGGGCGCGGGCAGCGGCATCGGACGCGTGACCGCGCTTGAATTGCACAAGCACGGCTATTCGGTCACGCTGACCGGCCGCCGGCTGGAGGCGCTGGAGGAAACCGCCGCTATGGCGGCGGCACAGGGCGGAAAAATGCTCGCCATTTCCATGGATGTCGCCGATCCCGAATCCGTGCGGTGCGCCTTCGCACAGGCGGTGGATGAATTCGGCCGCCTCGACTTGCTGTTCAACAATGCCGGAACCAGCGCCCCCGGCGTGCCCATGGAGGAGCTGAGCCCGGAGCAGTGGCGCGATGTGGTGAATGTCAATCTGAACGGGTCATTCTTCTGCGCCCAGCAAGCGATTGCGATCATGAAAGCGCAACGCCCGAAGGGCGGGCGGATCATCAATAACGGGTCGGTTTCGGCACACGCGCCGCGCCCCTTTTCAGCCCCCTATACCGCCACCAAACACGCCATCACCGGCCTCACCAAATCGATTTCGCTGGATGGCCGCGCCGACAATATCGCCTGTGGCCAGATCGATATCGGCAACGCATTGACCGGCCGTACGCAGCGCATGCAAAAAGGCGTGCCCCAGGCCGATGGCGGGGTGAAGCCAGAGCCGCTGATGACGGCGCAGCAGGTGGCGGACGCGGTGCTGTATATGGATAGCCTGCCGCTGGAGACGAATGTGCAGTTCATGACCATCATGGCCACGGCCATGCCATTTGTCGGGCGAGGTTAAACCGGTACGCGGATAACCGCCTGCAGGCCGCCCATCTTGCTCTCTTTTAGGGTGATATCGCCGCCGTGGCTGCGCACGATATCGCGGGCGATGGAAAGCCCGAGGCCCGTACTGGCGCCGCTATGCTGTTTACGCGCGACGTCGAGACGGTAGAAGGGGCGGAACACTTTTTCGCGCTGGTTTTTCGGGATGCCGGGACCATCGTCGTCGATGCGCAGGGTGAGCCAGTTGTTGTTTTTGGCGACCTGGATGGTGACATTTTTCGAGAATCGCGCCGCATTGGAAACCACATTGGTCACGGCGCGTTTGAAGGCATGCCGGCGCAGCGGCACATCGATTGCGCCGCTTGGCAGCTCGAGCGTGATAGCGGTTTTGTCCTGCTCGCTCTGTTTGCGGATTTCCTGAACCAGGCGGCGGATATTGACCTGCGAGCTTTTCTCGCTCGAATCGCCCCTGGCGAACGCCATATAGTCTTCAAGCATGGCCTGCATCTCATCGACATCCGCCTGCATTTCCTGCGCTTCATCGGTTTCGCCGAAAATGGCCAGCTGCAGTTTGAACCGGGTCAGGATGGTGCGCAAATCATGGCTCACGCCGGCAAGCATGGTGGTACGCTGTTCCATCTGGCGCTCGATCCGGTTGCGCATTTCCATGAAGGAGAGCGCCGCCTGACGCACTTCGCGCGCACCGCGCGGCCGGAAATCATCAGGCGCCTGACGGCCCTTGCCGAAGCGTTCGGCGGCCTGGGCGAGCTGCAGAATAGGTTTGATCTGATTGCGCATGAACAAGATCGCCACGGCAAGCAGCACTAGCGAGGTCCCAATCATCCACAACAGGAAGATGTGCGAATTGGAGGCATAGGTCTGGCTGCGGCGGGCCAGCACGCGAAAGACCGCATTGTCGAGCTTGATACGTATTTCCACCAGACGCGAACGCCCGATGGTGTCGATCCAGAAGGGTTTGCCGATCTGTTTCCTTATTTCATTGCTCAATGTGCGGTCCAGCAGACCGAAGAACGGTTTGGGGCGTACCGGCGGCAGGTTCTGCTCGGGAAGAATCTGAACCGTGAGGTTCAAATCGTCCCTGGCCATCTTGATGAGCTTTTCGTATTTGTCGTCATGGGAATAGGTTTT
The DNA here is from genome assembly GCA_022567275.1 of Pseudomonadota bacterium. Taxonomy (GTDB): domain Bacteria; phylum Pseudomonadota; class Alphaproteobacteria; order Rhizobiales; family Methyloligellaceae; genus UBA2767. The sequence continues at coordinate 4,565 of JADFHH010000131.1, forward strand.
ATAAATCGACAGCAGGACCGAGATGTCCCGCGTCGTGGCCTCGGACAGGCGCCGGGTGACGGTCTCATAGTGACGTTCCATGAAGACATAGGCGACCACGGCCTGCAACAGCACCATCGGGGCGATAATGATGATGAGCGTGCGGCCATAGAGACTCTTCGGCAGCACGCTCGACAGCAAAGCTGCGATACCGCCGGTCAGGCGCGTCAATCTGGAACGGCGCAAACGCCAATTTAACAGTGCAACCATTATTCCGCGTACAAGATGTAGCCTTTGCCCCGGACGGTTTGAAGATAGACCGGATTGCCCGGATCCGCTTCCAGTTTCTGTCTCAGGCGGTTAATTTGTACATCGACGGCGCGTTCCGAGCCATCGGTCCCCTGGCGCGCCAGATCCAAACGGGAAATGGGAATGCCGGGCTGGTCGGCGAACTGGCGCAGGAGATCGCGCTCGCGTTCGGTCAGCCGGACCGTTTGGTCTTGACGCTTGAGTTCGCCGCGTTTGATATGGAATGTGAATTCACCCATCGCGATGGTGTCCCGGGCGCCAGGCGCGCGTTTACGCCGGCTCAGAATATTGCGCAGCCTGAGCAGTAATTCGCGCGGCTCGAACGGTTTTGCCAGATAGTCGTCCGCGCCGGTTTCCAGCCCCTCGATACGTTGATCCGGCTCAGTGCGTGCGGACAGCATGAGGATGGGCACATCGAGCTCCGCCCGCAGGGCCTGGGCCAGTTCAATGCCGCTCTCGCCGGGCATCATGATATCGAGAACGATAAGGTCGAAGGCCAGACCGCGCATCGTGGCGCGGGCAGAGGCGGCATTGTCCGCGGTGGTGATGCGGTACCCGTTCTCCTGAAGATACCGCGCCAGAAGATCGCGGATTCGCTGGTCATCATCGACAACAAGAATATGCGGCGCATTGTCCGTTACCGCACCCTCGCCAGTTGCATGCGCGCGCGCGGTCACGTCGGCTCTCCGCTTGCGCCGCGCGCCCCGCGCTGAGCTCTCAGCAGTTGTGACACCTGTGCGCGGTCTGCTTCGTTTATCATTTCGCTTAAGAAATTATCCACGTGGAACCGGGACTCCGCACCACTGGCTTCAAGCGCGCGCGCAATCCGTTCCAGCTGCGGCCGCACGAGCCGCCCGGCCAGTTCCTTACCGCGCGCGGTGGTGGTGAGCAGACGCTCGCGGCGATCGGTCTTGCCGGCCTGCTGCGTGCTATAGCCTTCATCGACC
>JADFHH010000132.1 GCA_022567275.1 Pseudomonadota bacterium
CGTTGCCAATTGTCTGGCCAGGCGTCTGGCCGGCGCCCACCACGATCGCTATCTTGTCCTTCAGTCGCATCGGCTGGCCGGGTTCTGTCGTGTCATTGGCGGGATTCCTTGTCCAGACAAATTCAGGCGGTCCTTTGGTAGTGAATTGCGAGGCTCATTCGCGCATGGCGGCGCCTGTAACAACGCTCCGTGAAGCGGCCGCCCGGCCAGACGCTCTATGTACCGATTCGGCGGTCGGGCTTCAACTTCGCATTTTGTGCTGGACGCTCGGCGAAAGAAGAGTGCGGCGTTGTTTTTATCGCTCACGGCACTTCCCCTTCCATTGTTACGCGCCAGGGCGTAGGCAACGAGTGCTCCTGACAATATTCTCACATTCCCGCAACATGATCACCGATCCGCTTTTCTACGCTGTCGCCATTCCCGCCATTATTCTTGTCGGGCTGGCCAAGGGCGGTTTCGCCGGTCCGCTGGCCATGATGGGCGTGCCGCTGATGTCGCTGGTGATTTCTCCGCTGCAGGCGGCCGGTATCTTGCTGCCGCTGCTGATCGCCATGGACGTGTTCGCCCTGTGGGCCTACCGCGGCGTGTATCATCTGCCGAATCTGAAAATATTGCTGCCCGCGGCGCTCACCGGCATTTTCATCGGCTGGCTGACCGCGGCCTATGTGTCCGATGCCCATGTGCGGCTCATTGTCGGCATTGTCGCGTGTCTTTTCACCCTCGATTACTGGATTGGCTGGCGCGGCGCCCGCGCGCCGGGGCCAAGCAAGTTCAAGGGCGGTTTTTGGGGCATGATCGCCGGGTTCACCTCCTTCGTTTCCCACGCCGGCGGTCCGCCGGTACAGATGTATCTGCTGCCGCAAAAACTCGAGCCACGGCTGTATGTGGGTACGAATGTGATCTTCTTCGCTTGCGTAAACTGGCTGAAAGTTTTGCCCTATGTGGCGCTCGGCCAGCTGGGTTTTGACAATCTCGCCACGTCTGCGGTGCTGGCGCCGCTGGCGCCAGTCTCCATTCTTACCGGCGTCTGGCTGGTGAAAATCCTGAACGCCGAGACCTTCTACCGGCTGGTCTATGCCATGATTTTCGTGATTTCTCTCAAGCTCATCTGGGATGGGGCGCGCGCGGTGTTCGGGATTTAACAGGACATTGATCTGGCCCCGGCGGCCCGCACTCAAGCGGCGCTGTTGGCCGCTGTTGCCGGCACGGGGGCATCCATCACCTGGTTGCGGCCCGCTTTCTTGGCCGCATACATGCACATATCCGCGCGGTCCAGGAGCGACAATGCGGTGTCTTCGGCAAGCAGTTCGGTAACGCCGATTGACACCGAAATGTTCCCCATATTTTCTTTGGTCGTTTTCTTCACCAGCGTCCGCGAGTTGATCAGGTGGCGGATACGCTCGGCCAATCCCACGGCATGGTCCAGGCCGGTGTGGGGCAGGATGACCGCGAATTGTTCACCGCCAATGCGCGCGGCAGTGTCCTGGTTCTTGATGCCCGACTTGATACAGCTGGCGACATAGCGAAGCGCCGAGTCTCCCGCGATATGCCCATAGGTGTCGTTAAACGCCTTGAAATGGTCGATGTCGGCGACAAGCAGTGAGGTGGGTTCCTCGCTCTCGGACGCTTTGAGGATGGTTTCGTCCAGCAGTTGATAGAAGTGCCGGCGGTTTGCAAGTCCGGTTACCTGATCGCGCGACGATTCCTCACGGGCGAGCTTGAGGCAGTCTTCCAGCTGCTCGACCTGCGCGCGGGTGGTTTCGAGATTCGCCGCCATCTGCGCGTTGGCCTGGGCCATGGCCCTGGTGCCTTCCAGCAGCGTGTGGATCAGCATTTGCGTATTTTGCGGCGGGTCCTCGCCGGAAAGCGTTTCCTCGGCGTTCTCCAGCGAGACCAGATAATTCGTAGTATTTGCCGCCGCGGTGCCGAGCAGCGACACCAGGCTGGACATTTGGCTGTTCATCTTCGCGCCGACGTCCTGCATCATTTTCGCCGGCACTTCCGCTGACAAATAATCCCTGTAAAGCCGATCGGTGTCGCTAGCGGTGAGTTTGCTGTTTTCAGAGATGATGCCGGCCAGAGCCTTGTTCAGATCCGGGTTCAGTCCGGCGCATACGGTATAGAACAGCTCATAGGCGCGCGGCGTCGGCGGCGTCTCATATCTGGCGATATAATGTAACGCCCGTTTGGCCAGTCCCAGTGCTGTCTTGTATTGGCTTTGTTCGTCCACGTCGATCCCTCTCCAATATGTCCGCAGCATCGACCAGCGTACAAACGGAGCCTCAATAGTTTGTTAATAACGATCCGGGCCCTTTCATATCTTCCTGGCGATGAGAATTTCCGACGTAATCCCCCGTGGCGAGACGGTTTCATGCGCGATGATTTGCCATTGCGCCCCATCCAGCAGAACGCGCAAATCCACCGGGCGGCAGCCGCCAGCCAGCCACGGCCAAACGCGCTGAATCAGCGCCCGGATTTGCGTGAAGATTGTCATGTCGCCCGCTTGCGTTTCGCGCGTCAGTCCGGCGAGGCAGACCAGCCCGCCGGGGCGCAGCGCCCGGTGCATTTCGCTCACCAGATGTTGTGAATGAGCCTCTGACAGGAGATCGAACAGATAGGCGGCGACGATCCGGTCCTTGCTCTCACTCCGCGCTGTGAGCCCCAGCGTCACGTCGCCGGGCGAAAGCGTCGCGCGCGGCGCATATTTTTTCAGCCGCGTCCCGGCGCGCGCCAGCATGGAGGGTGAGATGTCGATGCCGGTATAGCGGGCGTGCGTGGTTAAGTGGTCGCGCAACAGCCGTTGCGCCAGCCGCCCGGTTCCGCAGCCAAGCTCGAGCACGTCGGAGGCGTTGGAGAAATCTCCCAGCGCAACGAGGCGTTCAAGCGCCGCATCTTCATACCAGCCCTGGGCGTCCTGCCTGTGCGCGTTGCGATCATAATACGCCCGCGCCTGTTCAGGGGTCAGGATGGGGGACATGAGTATCAGCCCAAGTTAGCGGTAATAAAATCCAGCCATTCGCGAACACGCGCTTGCGGGTTTTCATGGGCGACGACGTCGGTCACCACGGCTAGCGAGTCCGCGCCCGCCGCCAGCACTTTTGGCGCGCGTTCCACCGTGATACCGGCGATCGCCACCAGCGGGCAGCCGATGAGCGATTTCCATTCGCTGACGCGGGCCAGCCCCTGCGGCGGGTATTTCATCTTTTTGAGCTTTGTCTCATAGACCGGCCCGAGCGCCACATAATCCGGGCTGGCTTTAAGAGCGATGTCCAGCTCTGCATGTGTGTGGGTGGAAATACCCAATTTGAGGCCCGCCGCCTTGATGGCTTGCATGTCTGCGCCGGCCAGATCTTCCTGCCCCAAATGAACGAAATCCGCGCCAAGCTCAATCGCCTCGCGCCAAAAATCGTTGACGATGAGCTGGCAGTCATGGGCGGCGCAAAGTTTCAGGCTGGCCGCGATCTGTTTTTTGATTTCATGCGCTCCAACATCCTTCAGGCGCAGTTGCACGGTTTTCACGCCCAGCGGCACCAGCCGCTCCAGCCAGCCGATATCCGGCAGAACCGGGTAGAATTTATGAAGCATCGCCGATTTTGAAGAACGGCGTGCCCGCAACAGGCGTCGAGGGGCTGGCCATGTCGCGCGGCTCCATCAGCCCGGATTCATAGGCCAGCCGCCCCGCGTCAATGGCCCTGGCGAACGCCCGGCCCATTTTTACCGGATCGCCGGCCTTGGCGATGGCGGTGTTGAGCAGCACCGCGTCATAGCCCATTTCCATGGCCCGCGCGGCGTGCGACGGGGCGCCGATGCCGGCATCGATCACCAGCGGAATATTTGGGAAATAGGCGCGCATGGTTGTTAGCGCCAGCGGATTGGCGAAACCCTGGCCCGAACCGATGGGCGCCCCCCACGGCATCAGCACCTCGCACCCGGATCCCACCAGTTTCTCCGCCAGCCCTAGATCTTCCGTCATATAGGGAAACACCTTGAAGCCGTCATCATTCAAAATGCGCGCCGCCTCCACGAGACCGAAAATTTCCGGCTGCAGCGTGTCGTCATTGGCGATGACTTCGAGTTTTATCCAGTTTGTCTCGAACAGCTCGCGCGCCATTTGCGCGGTGGTGACCGCTTCCTTGACCGTCTTGCACCCGGCGGTGTTGGGCAACACGAAAACATCGAGCTGCTTGATCAGATCCCAAAACCCCTGACCGGCGCGTTCGCGCGCGGCTTCGCGGCGCACCGACACGGTGACCAGTTTCGAGCCCGACGCATTGACTGCGTCGCACAGAATCTTCGGCGAGGGGTAGAGCGCGGTGCCGATCAGCAGCCGCGAGCCGAGTTTTTTTCCATAAAATTCAAGCGTCATCCGCCCTGCCTCGGGGTCACGATTTCAATCGAGTCATGTTCATTCAGCCTGGTCCCGATGCGCGCGAGCACCGACACGAAATCGCCATTGAGCGCGGTGGCGATCCTGTCCTGCCAGTGCCCGTGCCCGAGTGCCGCGCACAATTCTTGCAGGTTTTTTGCCTGTGTCTCGGCCGCTTCTCCATTGACGCTGATCTTCAAGAGAACACCTCGCGGTGGGTCACGCCGTCTTTGATATAAAGCGCCGTCATTTCCGCCAGCACCGGCGCCAGCAAAAATCCATGCCTGTAGAGACCATTTACATGGATATGGCCGCCCTTGACAATAATCCTCGGGAGATTGTCGGGAAAAGAGGGACGCACTCCTGAGCCGAATTCAATTATTTCCGCCTCGCCAAAGGCCGGGTGAAGGGCATAGGCGCTGGACAGCAGCTCCAGCGCCGAGCGCACCGTGACGGGTCCGCTCTCATCGCTCTCGATCTGGGTCGCGCCGATGAGAAACAGCTCCTCTCCCCAAGGCACCACATAGAGCGGAAAGCGCGGATGCAGCAAGCGTACCGGACGGGTGAAAGTAACCTCGCCGGATCTGATAATAAGCCGCTCGCCACGCACCCCGCGCAACTCGGGCAACTCATCGCGCGCCGCCAACCCCCGGCAATCGATCACCAGATCGGCGTTGCCCGGCGCTTTGTCGCGGCCAAAGCGGGCAACCGCTCCGGCCTGTTGTGCCGCGCTGAGCAGAAACTCCATTGCCGCAAGTGGTTGGACATGGGCTTCCCCGGCGAAATAAAGACCGCGTAAAAAGCGGCCCGCGAGATCGGGCTCCAGCTCCGCGATCTGTTTCTCGCCGACCCGCTCATGGCCTTTGGTCATGCGCGCGAACCGGTCCAGCTCGCGGCGGTCGCGGGCCGCCGCGACGATGAGGGAGCCCTGGAATTGCGTATCTGGATAGTGCGCGCGCCACAGCTCGATGCCACGCAGGCCCAATTCGCGGATCAGCTTTTCCGCGCCTTCCTCTTCGGCGTAGGGGGCCAGCATGGCGCCGGCGTAAAAACTGCTTGCCTCTTCGAACGGGTTTTCGCTGCGCTCGATCAGCGTGACGCCGTGCCCGGCGCGGGCCAGTGTGTAGGCCTGCCACAGCCCGGCGATACCGGCGCCGAGAATTGCGATATTCTTTTTCGACAAGCGGGTTCGTCTCCGGTTGCAAGCTAGTCGCCCAGTGTGATGCCTTCGCGCCTGGGGTCGGCGGCCCCTTCAAGCGCGCCGCCGCGAACGATTATCGCATGGATGCCGCTGGTCATGGGAGAGACCTTCACCTGGTGTCCGCGCGCACGCATACCGCTTGTGAGGCGCGCGGCCCAAGGCCCCCCTTCGATTTCACACGGGCCGTTTTTGC
>JADFHH010000133.1 GCA_022567275.1 Pseudomonadota bacterium
CCACGTCTCCAGCTCTGTCGCCGGAGTATCGTCGAACGAGCCGGTCTCCCAATCCAGATCCCCGTGACCGCCGATCAGATGCGGGCGGGAGTCGCGGTTCGCCTGGGCGTGAATGAAGAGCACGGTTTCTCCCACTTTCGCCGTCAGTGCGTTGTCGCCTGTCAGCGCGCCCGCTTTTCCGTTAAACACGACATGGCTGGGGATCAAGCCCTTCATGACCGCCAAGGTATCGTCGAAGGAATCGGACAAACTGTCATAGCGCTTGAATTCGCCGTCCGGACCTTTGGGCACATAAAAGTCCTGCTCGCCGATATAATAGGCGCGGTCATAGTGTACCGGCCTGCCATGCTGGTCCTTCAGCCCATCTCTCGGCAGCACCATCAAGGCGCCGTTCATGCCCGAGACCACATGCCATGGCACCATGATGCCACCGGGCGCGCAGTGGTAAACGAACACCCCCGGCTTGATGGCGCGGAAACGCAACACGGCTTTTTCTCCAGGCTCGACAAGCGTAAGTTCGCCACCGCCCAGCGCCCCGGTGGCGCCATGGAAATCGATATTGTGGGCCAGCTCACTGGTTGCCGGGTTCTCCAATGTCAGCTCGATATAATCTCCCTGATGCGCGACGATAAGCGGTCCCGGGACGCTGCCATTGAACGTCATGGCCCGCACCACGGTGCCATCGTCATCGATTTCGATAGTCTTCTCTTCAATGACTAACCGCACCTGGATCACCTTCGGCTTGCCGGACACAACTTGATCGTGAGCCGGGACGAATGGCGGCGCCACCAGCTTCTGCGTGACCCGCTGCAAGCTTGCAACATCCAGGGCAATGTCTGCTTTGGCAGCGCTTCGCGCGCTACTTCCGGCCGCGTTAGCCGGGTTGTAATTTGCGCTGTTCAACAGCACCGCGCCACCAAGACCGGAAGCCGCGCCGAGAAAATGCCGCCGGGATAAATTGTTCATCTGCCTGCCTCCTGTGCTCATGCAAGACGTTGTGCCGTCACCTTGATATATAGGGAGTTCAAAAATCGTTTGGAGTCCCCTTGCGCGGGGCATAATGTCACAGAGATCGTCGAACTCCCGCTCAAATCTTCGCTCCGCGCATCTGCCTAATCTTACCTTGCCTTACTCCGTGTGGTAGAGACCTGCCGGGCCAATCGGCGGGATAAACATGGAACTCATCTGGATACCGATCAGCGTTTTGGGCGCGTTGCTGCAGGCCGTGCGCCTGGCCGGGCAAAAGAGCCTCAACGTGCGGCTTTCGGCCATGGTCACGACCTATGTGCGGGCCTTTTTCGGCCTTCCCCTCATCCTTGTCTATCTGTTCGCGGTGAAGACGGCTACCGGCCAGCCATTTCCCGAAATCCACGCAACATTTCTTCTCTACGCGCTGGGCGCTTCCATCGCCCAGGTCGCCGGCACGGTGCTGCTCATAAAACTGTTCACCTTGCGCAATTTCGCCGTGGGCACGACGCTGCCCAAGACCGACACCATGATGACCGCGATCATCGGCTCACTTCTGTTCTCGGAAGTGATTTCCGGGGCCGGCTGGATTGCGATTGCGCTGACGCTTGCCGGCGTGCTGCTTCTCACCGCCGCCAGGACCGGTTTGAAGGCGTTCACGGCGTGGAAGCCGACGCTCATCGGCATCGGCACGGCACTTGGTTTTTGCTTTTCCTATCTGTTTTTGCGCGAGGCCAGCCTGTCGCTGGGGACTGGCGATTTCCTCATCCGCGCGGCCTGCACCGTGGTTGCGGTCGTCGGGTTACAAGCGGTGTTTTTAGGCGGTTGGCTGCTTTATCGCGAGCCGGAGGGCTTGAAAGCGATGTTCCCCGACTGGCGGCTGTGCGGCTTTGTCGGCGTCACCAGCGCGCTCGGCTCGATCTGCTGGTTTACCGCCATGACGCTGCAAAACGCGTCCTATGTGCGCTCCGTCGGCCAGGTCGAGGCGATTTTTGCGCTGCTGATCTCCTATTTCTATTTCAAGGAGAGAGTCAACAAAGCCGAGCTTGGCGGCATCGCCGTCATTGTCGCCGGGGTGCTGTTGTTTCTGCTGTAGAATGTTGCGTGAATCTTGCCGATAAACGGACGGAATGACGAAAGCGTAGGGTGCGTTAGCGTAGCGTAACGCACCGCAACTGCCTTGCAACATGACAAAACCGTTGAAATGGTGCGTTACGCTTTCGCTAACGCACCCTACTTGCTTGATGTATATGAACGTCTGCACCATTTCAGCGTTACAAACGCTCCCCATACTCGGCATTCTCATCAAAATCACCGGCCCAGTCTTCCGGGAACAGACCGGCGCGCACGTCCCGATGAAACGAAGAATAAGGCCAGTCCCTAACGCGTTGCACATGGCCATGTTTTACCGGGTTGATATAGCAATATTCCAGATGACGCCGATGGTCACACTCGTCGCGTATGGCATGCTCCCAAAAACGCCGCTGCCAGATGCCGCGCTCGCCACGCTTGATGCGTGATTTGGACGGTTTATCCGAGGCGGGCATGGCCTTTGAAAAATGTGATTTGATCAAGCGCCAGCGGACAGAGAAATCGGCGTCATCCTCCGGCAGGGTCCAGACCGCGTGCAGATGATCCGGAAGAACGACCATCGCATTGATGCGAAAGGGATAACGCCGCTTGGTTTTTGTGGTTGCTTCCCGCAGGACGGCGATATTATCGGTCAGAAGTGAGCTATGGCGGTCCATGAGATTGACCGTGAAGAACCATCTGCCGCCTTTGATTTTTGGGCGAATATAGTCCGGCATGTGAGAACTATAGCCGAAGGGTCTCAATGGTGCGATACGCTATCGCTATCACACCCTACGCATGGCTTGAGATGTCTGTAGGGTGCGTTAGCCCGGATATTTCATGAAGGGGCGCGATAGCCGTCATTTGGATCGATTCACGGTCGTTATGATGGTTGGCGGTGTTTTTCTCCGTCGTTGAACTGCGCTTGCGCCCTGTAGGATCCTTTTTCGGGGTTTTTGTGGTGGTTTTTGTGATTCCGGGCGCGCGTTTATGTCCGCGTGACGCGGCCTCTCTTCTTCCCATGTGGCGGGGCGCTTTGGGGGCTACTCGGGGGTGAGCCTTTCGGCGGCCAGCATGAACAGGGTCTTGTCGGGGCAGGCGCTGGACAGGTGGACGCGCACCCGGCGGCTGTTGCGCAGGATCACCGCGCCGATTTTCAGCAGTTTGAGGCGAATGGTTCCGCACTGGGCGCGGGCCATCTCAGAGCCTTTCAGGCCGATGCGGCGGATCGTCTGAAGCAGCGTGTAGGCGAGGCTTGAGAGCAGCAGACGGAACTGGTTGGGCCACCATTTGTGGCAGCTGGTGCGATCCGCGAACAGATCGAGTTGCTGCTCCTTGATCCGGTTCTCCATGTCGCCGCGCTGGCAGTAGAGTTTCTCGTAGAGGTCCTGGCCATCGCCTTCCAGGTTGGTGACGATGTAGCGCGGGTTGGCTCCCTTGGGACCGTGTTCGATGCGCGCGATCACCCGGCGCTCAACTTTCCAGGTCCCGGCGGCGTAAGCGAACTCGCCGAACAGGCGCTGTTTGACGCCGGTGGCCGCAAAACCCTTTTCCGCCACCTCCATCCAACGCCCGGCCAAACCGCCCAGCCGTGCGTTCTTGGCCAGGCCGACGATATAGCCGACGCCATGGCGCTCGCACCAGCTCAGCATCTTATGGCGGCAAAAGCCGCTATCGCCGCGAAAGATGATACGCACGCCGGGCCAGGCCTGGCGCAGCCTTTTGACCAGCAGCGCCAGGATCGCCCAGGCATGCCTGGCCCCGTCGATCTTGCTCGGGCGCAGATAACCGACCAGCAGCCGTTCGCCGCAAAACACATACAGCGGCAGGAAGCAGTAATGGTCATAGTAGCCGTGGAAAAAGCGGCCTTCCTGATTGCCGTGCACCGCGTCGTCGGTGGCGTCGAAGTCGAGGATCAACTCCTCGGGCGGCTGCGAATACGAGGCGATGAAGTTCTCAACCATGGCCTCGTGGACGCGCCACGCCCAGTCCCGGCCGGCGGCGTTCTCGAACCGGCTCAGCGTCGACGGGCTGGCCAGGGCACGGTCGCGATCGACCGCCGTCTGCAAGGCGAGATCAAAGCGAAGCACCGCGTGGTCGTTGACGTCTTCGTAACCCAGCGCCAGCGCGAACACCCGTTGGCGCAGCATGGTGACAATCCGATGGGTCACCTTGCCACGCTGACGCCCGTCCTCCAACCGCCGCGCCACCGATGTCAGAAGGCCCGACTGACGGTCGGCCTGACGCAAAAGCAGAACGCCGCCGTTGCTGGTGATCGCGCCACCCGAAAAATCCGCCTCAACCCGCCGCTTAACACAGGCTGGAAAATCAAAGCTCAAAGAGGTCCAATCCGTCACCGCCAAATCCTCCGCGTTCGATTGATATAACCAATTGAATCATAACGCATTATAGGGGTTTGGCGGTAACTTTTCGTGATTCTTTCGGGCTGGGCGGTGTAGCCGCAAAGACCGGCAAAATGCGCGGGTGGTGACGCGCGAATATATTCACGCCGCCAGGCGGTCTCTCGCGCCTGGCGCGAGAATCGCGCTACTGTCTGCCCCATGCAGCAATATCTCGAGCTCATGGCGCATGTCCGCCACGCCGGTGTCCGCAAGCAAGACCGCACGGGCACGGGCACGCTGTCGGTGTTCGGCTATCAGATGCGGTTCGATCTGAGCCAGGGTTTTCCCCTGCTCACCACCAAGAAGCTGCATCTCAAATCCATTATTCACGAGCTGTTGTGGTTTCTCGCCGGCGACACCAATATCGCTTATCTGAACAAGCATGGCATTTCCATCTGGGATGACTGGGCCGACGAGAACGGCGATCTTGGACCCGTCTATGGCCGGCAGTGGCGCGCCTGGCCGGCCTGGGACGGCAGCCATATCGATCAGATCGAAAGGCTGACCGCCGAGCTGAAAACGACTCCTGATTCGCGCCGGCTCATCATTTCGGCGTGGAATGTCGCCGAGCTGGAGGACATGGCGCTGAGCCCGTGCCACTGTCTGTTCCAGTTCTGGGTGGCGGAAGGGCGCCTGTCGTGCCAGCTCTACCAGCGCTCGGCCGATATTTTCATCGGCGTGCCGTTCAACATCGCCTCCTATGCGCTGTTCACATTGATGGTGGCGCAGGTGGCGGGCCTGCAACCGGGCGAATTCATCCACACCTTCGGCGACGCGCATCTCTATCTCAATCATCTGGAACAGGCCGATTTGCAACTCAAACGCGAACCGCGCCCGTTGCCGCGCATGGAACTCAATCCCGCCCGGCGCTCGCTGTTCGATTTCGTCTATGACGATTTCACGCTGAACGGCTATGACCCGCTTGCCCATATCAAGGCGAAGGTTGCGAAATAGATGGCAGGCAAGGACGTGCGGATCGCGCTGGTCGTGGCGGTCGCGGAAAATGACGTCATTGGCAATGCGGGCGGACTTGCCTGGCATCTGTCGTCGGATTTGAAACATCTCCGCAAGCTGACCATGAACAAGCCGCTCATCATGGGGCGCAAGACTTTCCTGTCCATCGGTAAACCGCTTGATGGCCGCGACAATATCGTCATCACCGGCAATCCGGAATTTTGCGCACAAGGCATATTTACCGCAGCCAGCGCCGATGCGGCGCTGACGCTGGCCCGCGACAAGGCGCAACAACGCGGGGCAAATGAAATCGCGGTCATCGGCGGCGGGCAAATCTATGCGATGATGCTGCCGCTCGCG
>JADFHH010000134.1 GCA_022567275.1 Pseudomonadota bacterium
GGCTTCCAGCAACGCTCTCAAATCATGGAGTTTCAGCGCGATACACCCTCAGTCGGCGCGTAGCCCTCTCTGGCGATATGCATGAACACCGCGCTGCCGCGCCCGCGCGCTCGCGGCGCGGTGTTGTGATCGAGCACCACGACGATGTCGTAGAGGCCATCGCCGCGCCACAGGCGTTCCGCGCGCGCCGCGTAGGGCAGGGTGACCAGACGGTTGTAATTGCGGTCGCCGGTTGCGTCGCACCAGCCGTCGTTCGGCCGCAGCGCCCGCACCGGTAAAGCGGTGCGCGGGCGCGGCACACGATCGGCGCGGTAAAACACCTGCATCAAGCGCCAGCACCCGGCCGGTGTCGCGCCATCGCCTTCGCGTTTTCGGACAGAAGGACCGCCTGCCCCCAATGCGCAGCGGCTTGTGCGCGTCGCGCCAATCAACACCCCTTGCGCGCGCTTGCCCGGACGCGTGCGCAAGTGGGGCGGTATCCGTTCACGCAATTTTGATTTTATACGCCGCCGCTTCATGTTTACGCCGTGCCGAGAGTGCGCGAGTTGACATTGTCAGCACCGGACTTACATCAATGTTACACTTGCACAAGGCCAAACCCCCATGGAGCGATGCATGACCACGGCGCGTAAAATCCTCATAGTCGACGATGACGACGATCTCCGCGAATCCCTGAGCGACCAGTTCGCATTGCATGACGAATTCGAAATTTTGGTTGCGGAGAGCGCGGCCGAGGGTATTGAGATGGCCATATCTAACCGTGTCGATCTGATCCTGCTGGATGTCGGGCTGCCCGACATGGATGGCCGGGAGAGCTGCAAGATTTTGCGAAAAAACGGTTTCAAGAGCCCGATCATCATGCTGACGGCACAGGATTCCGACGCCGACATGATTCTTGGGCTCGAGTCCGGGGCCAATGATTATGTGACCAAACCGTTCCGCTATTCGGTCCTGCTCGCGCGGGTGCGCGCCCAGCTGCGCCAGCATGAGCAGTCCGAGGACGCGGTGTTCACCATCGGCCCCTATTCATTCCGTCCCGCCACAAAATTGCTGGTCGATGACAGCGGGTCAAAAATCAGGCTGACGGAGAAAGAAACCTCGATATTGAAATATCTCTATCGTGCCGGCGAAAAGATCGTGACCCGCGATGTGCTGCTGCGTGAGGTGTGGAGCTACAATGCGGGGGTGACGACGCACACGCTCGAGACCCATATCTACCGGCTCAGGCAGAAGATCGAGAATGACCCCTCGAACGCGGAATTGCTGCTGACCGAAGTGGGCGGCTACAAGCTGATGCCGTAATAATTTATTGCCTCTGCCCGCAATATTCGCGCTACTATGCCACGCCCCGTTTCGGGACGTGTGGCGCGCATGAATATATCTACGGAGCTGGAGCATATGCAGCACGATGTAACTATCGAGCTGCTCGCCCGCGCGCCATTGTTTCGCGGGTTGGGCGGCGAGCTGCTCGGTAAATTATCGCGCGGCGGCACTCTCCTGCGCTTTCGCGCGGAACAGCCGATTACCAGCGCCGGACTTGCGGCGGACGCGGCGCTGTTTTTCATCTCCGGGAGCGCAAAATTACAAGACAGGACGGGCCGCGATCTTGGCCAGAATGTGGGTCCGGGGTCGATGCTGTGCGAGATGGCCATGCTGGTGGAAACCAGCCATGTCCACGGTGCGGTCGCGCTCGATGACGTCACCATATTGAGCATCTCTCGCGAAACCATCGGACGGTTGATGGCCGTGGAACCCGCACTTGCTGACATATTGACGCGAAATATCCGTCATAATCTCGCCGTGACGGCGGAAAAGCTTCGTGAACTGGACAGACAATTGTCCGAACCGATCGGTAATTTTCTGATTCCGGACGATGCCGGGGACGCGGCCGGTCCGGTTGGCGATGTTGCGGGCAAATCAAGCAAAGCCTAACTGCGCTTGAGGTCGAAATTCGTCACGACCGGCGCATGATCGGAAGGGCGTTTCCAGCCGCGCACCTCGTCGGCCACGCGAAGCGACACCGCGGCGTTGCGCAGGGCCGGGGTGACCCAGACATGGTCCAGACGCCGGCCACGGTTGGATTTGCGAAAGTCCCGCGCGCGATAACTCCACCAGGTAAAGAGTTTTTCTTCAGGCGGAATATGCTGGCGCATGACATCGACCCAGTCATGGGCCTGGCGCACGGCATCCAGATGCGCCACCTCAACCGGGGTATGGCTGACGACGCGCAACAATTGCTTGTGTGACCAGACGTCGCTCTCCAGCGGGGCGATATTCAGATCGCCCACGAGGATGGCGCGGATATTCTGCTTGTTGGTCTGTTTTTTACACCAGCGTTCCATGGCCTGAAGATAGGCCAGCTTCTGCGCGAATTTGGGATTGGCCTTGACGTCCGGCACATCGCCGCCCGCCGGCACATAAAAATTGTGCAGCACCACGCTTTGGGAGTCCGGAGCACCGAGCCGCACCGCCAGATGGCGCGCATGCCCGGAGCCATTGAAATCGCGCGCCGCGACGCGCGTCATGGGCAGGCGCGATAATGTGGCGACGCCGTGATAGGCCGCTTGCCCGTTGAGTTCGATATGGCTGAAGCCGAGCGCGCGAAAATACTCGATGGGGAAACTTTCATTGGCGCATTTGATTTCCTGCAGGCAGAGAATGTCGGGGCGATATTTGCCGACAAAACGCTTGATATGTTGCAGGCGGATGCGAACCGAATTGATGTTCCAGGTGGCGAGGGTGAATTTCATCGGGTTTCTTTATATCGGGCGCCAGGCGCCTGTAACACACAAAAAGACGCCCAACCCTTGGGGGGGTTGGGCGTCAAAACCGCTAATGTGCGGTGCGCCAGGAGGGAATCCGGCGCAAGCGAGTGAGTCTTCGGTTAGACGGGGGGGCACTACCGATGAAGATCGACGTCACCCGCTTGTGAAATTACATTTAGGTCCGATTCGCGGAATTTCAATCGCTAAGTGTTAAATAAATTAACAAATCCTTGCCCCAGACCGGAATTCTGGCCGCAAACAATCGGGGCATATATTGTAACTAACTGATATTATTCAGTAATAAATGGTAAACAGAATGTTAACCATTTCGCTGAATTTTTCCCGCCGGGCAACATTAATTATTGTCGAGATTCTCCAGTTCGATCGCGGAGGATTGGAAAAACTCATCCGGTCTTTCCTCCTCATCCACGGTCAGATCGGCCAGCTGAATCCGGGTTTCCAGGCCCTGGGCGTCGGTGACGACCCATTCGTACAACACCAGCTCAGGCAATGTGAAATAAAGCTGAAGCTCGCCGCTGGTGGTTTCGCTCCTGTCTCTCAGAACGACGACCACGGCGCTCTCGTCCTGCCGCATATCCAGTATGTCCGCATCGCGCGCCAGATTCACATCCTCGCCGAGCAGCAATCGTACCGGCGTGGCGTCGAGGGGATATTTGTCTATCGTTTTGAGATCATGGTCTTCGACGGAAAGATAATAGCCGTCGGAGACGATCCGCAGTTTGCTAGGCGCACGATAGTCGAAGCGTATCCGGCCCGGGCGTTTCAGATAAAAGCGCCCTGAAGTTTCCTCGTTGCGATGGTCGGTCTGGATGAAATGCCCGCTGATGTTGACGAGGCTGTTCAGATACCGGTCGATTTCTTGCAGCAGCTCGATTTGATAGGGCGTCAGCACAAAGGGCGGCGCCGCATCATCGCTCTGTTGCGCATCGGTTGCGGTCACGGGTGCAGTTTTCGTCGACCATATCGATCCAGTAGAATCAGCCGGCGGCGCGGCTTCAGGGTACGGGACCTGGGGTTGCTGTGCGAGGGCCGGCAAGACCGCCATGATCGCCAGCACGGCGCTTGCACGTATGGCCCATATACGGACGCCCCATGCGATGAACCTCAAAGTATCTGGAAACGCCATAGTCGATATCCACCGATTCTTCACAAAAGCCGTACAGATGATCACGATAAAAATGTCAACTTCTGGGCGAACATCGTCTCAGGCCTCGACGCCAACCAGTATTTCGCGTTTGCCCGTATGGTTCGCGGCCGAGATAACGCCTTCTTCTTCCATCCGTTCGATCAGCGTGGCGGCGCGGTTGTAGCCAATTGACAATCGGCGCTGGATATAGCTGATCGAGACCTTCTCGTCGCGCAGCACGATTGCCACGGCCTGGTCATAGAGAGCATCTCCACTCTCGCCATTGCCGGATATTTCGGCCAGGTCGCCGCCGTCCTCATCGCCGCCGGCCGTCACGTCTTCGAGATATTCAGGAGTGCCCTGTTTTTTCAGGAAGCGCACGATTTTCTCGACCTCTTCGTCGGACACGAAGGGCCCGTGCACCCGCATGACTCGTCCCCCGCCCGCCATATAGAGCATATCGCCCTGACCGAGCAACTGCTCCGCGCCCTGTTCGCCGAGGATCGTGCGGGAGTCGATTTTCGAGGTGACCTGGAAGCTCACACGGGTCGGGAAATTGGCCTTTATGGTGCCGGTTATCACATCCACGCTCGGGCGCTGGGTGGCGGTGATGAGATGAATGCCGGCGGCGCGCGCCATTTGCGCCAGGCGCTGTACCGTGCCTTCGATGTCCTTGCCGGCCACCATCATCAAATCCGCCATTTCATCGACGATGACGACAATGTAGGGCATCTCCTGATAGTCCATCTCCTCCTGCTCGAAGATGGCCTCGCCGGTTTCCTTGTCGAACCCGGTCTGCACCGTGCGGGTGAGCGCCTCGCCGCACGCCTGTGCGTCGCGGACGCGCTCGTTATAGCCATCGATGTTGCGCACGCCGAGTTTTGACATGCGCTTGTAGCGTTCCTCCATTTCCTTGACCGTCCATTTGAGCGCGACAACCGCCTTTTTCGGGTCGGTCACGACCGGCGCCAGCAGATGCGGGATGCCGTCATAGACGGACAGCTCCAGCATTTTCGGATCGATCATGATGAATTTGCATTGATCGGGCGTCAGCCGGTAGAGCAGCGACAGGATCATGGTGTTGATGCCGACCGATTTGCCCGAGCCGGTGGTGCCGGCGATCAGCAGGTGCGGCATGCGCGCGAGATCGACCGAAACCGGCGCGCCGCCGATATTTTTTCCCAGCGCCAGGGAGAGCCGGGCTTGAGAATGCTCGAACTCGCGGGTTTCCAGCAGCTCGCGCAAATAGACCATCTGCCGCTGGGCGTTGGGCAATTCGATGCCGATGACGTTGCGCCCGGGGATGACGGCGATGCGCGCCGCGATCGCGCTCATGGACCGGGCGATGTCGTCGGCCAGGGCAATGACCCGGGACGATTTGGTGCCCGGCGCCGGCTCCAGCTCATACAGGGTCACGACCGGACCCGGGCTCACATTGACGATCTCTCCCTTCACGCCGAAATCCTGCAGCACCTCCTCGAGCCGGCGGGCATTGTCCTGCAGGGTGTTGTCGGAAACGCCGTGGTCACGGCGTGGCGAGGGCGGCTTTTTCAACAAACGCAAGGGCGGCAGAGAGAAGCTCGCCGGCATCGCCAGGGGCGCGCCTTGAAGGCTTTGCTGCTTCATGCGCACAGGCCGGGCCTGAGCCTTTCGCGTGATGGGAAAGGCTCCGGCGGGGTTATCCGCCTCGCCGCCGCCGCCAGGGATCATCGAGGGCGTCCTGGCGCCGGCAAAATAGGGCTCGATGCGTCCGGAAGCATCGGCCATGGCGGCAATTTGTTCGCGGCGCAGAAATCGG
>JADFHH010000135.1 GCA_022567275.1 Pseudomonadota bacterium
GCCGCACTTATTCGCATGGCCGCCGCGCCGCCGCTCGCCGGCTCTCCCGCTCTTACGATTCTTGTCGGCCACGACCCCGCACCCGCCCTGCGGCTGGTGGTGGGGGGAACATTGCTCCTGCCACTCACAATATTGCCGGTTTTCGCGCTCACCCCGTCTCTCGCCGGAGCCGATATGGCGCTCACCGCAGCGCTGCGTTTGTTCGCCGTCATCGCCGGGGCGACCGCCGCCGGTTTCACCCTGCACGCGGCTATAAGATCCCTCAGACCACTGGGCACGGGCTTCTACACGGCCATTGACGGCTCGTCGGCGATCCTGCTGGCAATCGTCGTCATTGGCCTCATGTCAGCGGCCGGAGCCGTGCTCGATACCGATAGCCGGTCGTTTGGGTGGACCCTCGCCGCCGCCTGCATCGCCAATTTTTCACTACAGTTGGCGGCGTGGTTCGTGCTCAAATATGTTCGCGGGGTATCGGGTCTGCAAGACGGCACCGCCGTGCCCTATGCGATCATCGCCGGCAACAGGAACGTCGCCTTGTTCCTGGCCGCGCTGCCCGCCGCGCAAACCGAGCCGTTGATGCTGTTCATCGGCTGCTATCAAATCCCCATGTATCTGACCCCGCTGCTATTCAGGAGGCTATACAAACCTCTTAGGATCGGGAGAGAAGCATGAGCGAGGCACGGCAAATCGAAACGCCCAACGCGATGATGCGAATCGATGATCCGCGCGAGGCGCGGTCGATCATCGCGCGCGGTGACTATCGCGGCCACACCGCGGGCGTCGCGCGCGATTATGTGCAGGGCAATCTCTGCATTCTGCCGCGCGACCATGCGCTGGACTTCGCCGCCTTCTGCCAGCGCAATCCAAAACCGTGCCCGGTAATCGGCATGGGCGCGCCCGGCGACCCCGCGCTTGCCGGGCTGGGCGATATCGACATCAGAACCGATGTGCCGGGCTACCGCGTCTTTCGCGACGGGGAGCTTGTGGATGAGCCAACCGACATACTGGATATCTGGTCCGATGATCTGGTTACGTTCGTTCTGGGCTGTTCATTCTCATTCGAATTGCCGCTGATTGAAGCTGGCATCGCCCTCCAGCATATCGAACGCGGCTCGGTCGTGCCCATGTACCGTTCATCGATTCCCTGCACGCCAGCGGGAAAATTCGCCTGCGATATGGTGGTGTCGATGCGCCCGCTCAGCCCCGCCGACGCAATCCGCGCGGTGCAGATCACCAGCCGGTTCCCCGGCGTGCATGGCGCCCCGGTGCATATTGGCCTGCCGCAACTCATTGGCATCGAAGATATCATGAAACCCGATTTCGGCGACCCGCCGGTCATCGGCGACGATCAGCTGCCCGTCTTCTGGGCCTGCGGGGTAACGCCGCAAGCCGCCGTGGAACAGGCGAAGCCGCCGCTTTGCATTACCCACAAACCCGGCTCGATGCTGATTACCGATAAAAAGAATAGCGAGCTTGCGGCGTTTTAGATTTTTTACGCGGTTGGTTGGGGTGTCCGAGCCGGTTGCGTATAGATTTCACCGCCCGGCCCCTCCCCCTAGCTGTATTGTCCCGGATGCGGTTCTATAACCTCCAGTTCAACTGACGATCTGGCCACCTCCAGATCGTAGTGGCTCTGAAGGTTGAGCCAGAACTGGGGCGAGTTTCCAAAATACCTTGCCAGGCGCAAGGCCGTATCGGCGGTCACGGCCCGCCTCCCGCGCGAGAGGCTTTCTATCCTGTCGCGGGGCACATGAATGGCCTTGGCCAGGGAATAGGCGGTCAGGCCGTATTCGGTCATAAAATCCTCCCGCAGGATTTCTCCGGGGTGCACGGGCTCCATCATTTTGTCTCTCCTAGTGATAGTCCACAATTTCTACTTCATAGGCGTTCCCGGCCCCCCAGCGGAAACAGATGCGCCATTGCCGGTTGATGCGGATCGAATGCCGGCCCCTGCGTTCGCCCTTCAATGCCTCAAGTCGATTTGAGGGCGGGATGCGCAAATCGTCAAGGCGCGTTGCCGCATGAACAGCCAAAAGCTTCCTGTGCGCACGGCGCAATTCGAGCGGGCGGTGAAGCGCATGGAGTCCGTCACGGCGGACGCCATGGACAAACAGGCCGCAGCCGTCGAAAAACTCAACTCTTCAATCGAAGAGGCGGCGAAAAAGACGGTGATCGCCGGGGGCCGGGGGGAAATTACTATCCCCCCAGAAACACGCGGCGGACCGTCTTGTGGTTCATCAAGCCCCTGGCTTTGCCGGAGATGGCCAGACGCCCGCTTTCCAGCACATAGCCGCGATCGGCCATGGACAGGGCGAGGCGCACATTTTGCTCGATGAACAGAATCGCGATGCCGCTGTCGCGGATACCGGCAAAGACCGCCTTGAGTTGCTCGACCACTTGCGGGGCGAGGCCGAGAAAGGGTTCATCCACCATCAGCAATTGCGGCTTTGCCATCAGACCGCGGGCGAGAGCGAGCATCTGCTGCTCGCCGCCCGATAGGGTATGCGCGAGCTGATCCGTGCGGTCCTTGAGGATAGGAAACATCTCGACCATCTGCGCCAGGGTCTCGTCCCGCACCGCCTTGGCTTTGGCATGCCAGGCGCCGAGCAGCAGATTTTGCCGCACCGTCAAATAAGGATACACCCGGCGGCGTTCCAGCACATGGGCGATGCCCAGCCCCGTCCGGTGATGGGTCGGGCGTTTGGCGATGCTGGCGCCGCGCACCAGAATATCGCCGCGCAACACCGGCACCAGCCCGGAGATGGTATTGAGTATGGTGCTCTTGCCCGACCCGTTCGGCCCGAGCAGGGTGACGACCTCCCCCTCGTCCACAGTTAGCGAGACCCCCCACACGACCTGAAAGTCGCCATAGGCGACCTCGAGGTCCTTGACCTCAAGCAGCATCGACGGTCCCCAGATAGGCGTCGACGACAAGTGGGTCCTTGCGCACCTCGTCCGGTTTCGCGAAGGCGATGCGTTTGCCGGATTGCAGCGCCAGGATGCGGTCGGAGACCTGCATCATCACCTGCATATTATGCTCGATGGTGAGCACGGTGATGCCGCTCTCGCGCAGCGCAAAGACCAGATCGATAAGCCCCGGTATGGTCTTTTGGTCAACGCCGCCGGTCACTTCGTCCATCAGCAGCAGCCGGGGCCCCGATGCCACGGCGCGGGCCATCTCCAGCCGCTTGCGCTGACCGGTGGAGAGTTCGCGCGCGAAGGCGTAACGCTTGTCCAGCAAATCGACGAAAGAGATCGCTTCGAGCGCCAGGTCGCGCGCCTCATGCATATTTGCGGTTCGGGAAAGCGCGCCAACCATGACGTTTTCCAGCAAGGTGAGGTCGGGGAACGGCTTGAGTTTCTGGAACGTGCGCCCCACGCCCATGCGGGCGATGCGGTCCGGGCGCAGCCCCGTTATGTCGCGGCCATCGAGGATGACCGTGCCGGAATCCGCCTGCTGAAAACCGGTGATGAGATCGAACAGCGTCGACTTTCCCGCGCCATTGGGACCGATGACGCCCAAAATTTCGCCCTTGCGCACGTCGAAGGAGATGTCCTCGTTGGCGGTGACGCCGCCAAAGCGCTTGGAGAGCCCCTCGACTCGCAGCAATTCACTCATTGCGCTGTCCCCGGCGGCGCAGCCTTTCGGTCACCAGAACGAGCAGGCCGCGCGGCTGATAAATACAGATGAGAAGAATGAGCACACCGTAGATCAGCAAATCGACGGCCCCCCCCGTACCGCCAAACCATATGCGGCTATATTCGGACAGCGGTATCAGGATCGCCGCGCCGAGCGCCGGTCCCCACAAGGTTCCGGCGCCGCCGAGCACGGCCATCAGCAGCGCCAGCACCGAGATTTCAAAACTGAACACCCGGTCGGGGTCGATCACCAGTACATATTGGGCGAAGAATGTGCCCGCCGCGGCCATCATGGCGCCGGAGATCATGAAAGCGATGACCTTGTGCCAGGCAATGTCGATGCCAAGGCTCTGGGCGGCTTCGGGCTCGTCGCGCACCGCCAGCAGCCGCATCCCCAGTCTGGACCTTTGCAACAACCAGACTGTGAAGAAGGCGATGGCGCACAAGCCAAAGCTCAGATAATAATAAGGCAGCTTGGTTGCATGGAACTGGAGCGAGAACCAGGGCGTTTCGCGTTCAATCGGCATAAAGATGCCCGACGCCGCGCCAATCCATTCCCAGCGCTGGAAGACGATCTGAAACGAGATGCCGATAATCAGCGTGGCGATGGCGAAATAATGGCCGCGCAGCCGCAGGGTGGGGATACCGATCGCGGCGGCAACCAGTGCCGAGATCGCCATTCCGACGAGCAGGCCAAGCCACGGCGTGATCCCCCACTTTACGTAGAGAAACGCGCTGGCATAGGCGCCCAGCCCGAAAAACAGCGCCTGCCCGAGGCTGATCTGCCCCGACATGCCGGCGATCACGTTCCAGGATTGCGCCATGATCGCATGCAGAAAGATCATGATCATGACGTGATGGGAGAAGGTGCCGGTGAAGACGAACGGAAAAACGGCGAGCGCCGCCACCAGAGCCAGACCCATGATTTTGAATGCGCGCGGAGCCGCCGGCCACACCGGGTCGGCGCGGGCCTGCTCAAGAGCTGCATCGGGTGCGCGCGCCATACTCTTTCAATACCTGCCCAAGATGCCCTTCGGGCGGAACAGCACGACGGCGAAATACAGCGAGAAGACGATCAGCGACTTGTAGGACGGGGAGATGAAAACGCCGCCGAGCGACTCCACCAGCCCAATGGCGATGCCGGCATAGAGGCTGCCCATGATGCTGCCGAACCCGCCCAGCGCGACGGCGACGAAAGCGAGCAGGGCGAAATTGACGCCGACATCGGGAAATACGAACAAAAATGACGATAACATCGCCCCGGCGACCGCGACACAGCCCAGGCCGATCGCCCAGCCGAGCGCGAACATGCGGTCCGTGGGGATGCCGACAATGGCGGCGGCGTCGCGATCCTGGGCCGTGGCCTGAAGCGCCAGCCCGGTTTCGGTGCGGCTGACAAACAGCCACAGCACGATAAAGGCGGCGAGGCAGACCAGCCCGGCGATCAACTGCGGCTGGCCGATGAAGATGCCGGAGATCTCGATGCGCCCTTCGGACAGCGGGTTGGTAATGGAGCGGAAATCGGGCGTCCAGAACAACTGCGCGCCGGAGCGAATGGCGAGCGCAAGCCCGAAGGTGGCGCATATCTGCGCCAGCATCGGCGCGTGGAGGATATGGCGTATGATGCCGTAATGGACCGCCACCCCGATAACCGCCAGGGCCGCGACCACGAGGGGCAGCGACACTAATGGGTCGAGACCCAACAGCGCCCAGAACCAGAACGAGAAAAACATCGACAGCATGAGGAATTCGCCATGGGCGAAATTGACGATCTCCATGAGCCCGAAAATCAGGCTCAGGCCGACCGCCACCAGGGCGTAGATAAGCCCCATGAGCAGTCCGCTGACGATGGCCTGAATGAGTAAATCTGTAGACATACAGCCCCGAGATGCGCTATTCGAGACACCTTAGCGATTAGCTAAAACATATGCGATTAAAAAAACATCAGGGAGGAAGTTTAATGAAAAAACGCATTTTGGGCCTGGCTGCGACAGCCCTGCTCGCCGGCGTTGCCATCACCACGGCAGCCCAGGCACAAAAAGTC
>JADFHH010000136.1 GCA_022567275.1 Pseudomonadota bacterium
GATCTCGTCCTAGACCGTTTCCGTTTTTCACGGAATCGGTCAAGGCCGCGCCCGCGCAGGCCCGAACGAAGTGAGGAATAGCCGCGAGCGAGAAAAAACAAGAGCGATTTCGTCAAAGACGGAAGCGCTCTAGAGCCTCATCTTACGTTCTGCTTCAACAATAAAATTCCGGTCGAGCGGCACCACGTCGCGTTCGCGCGCCAGCAGAAGCTGGAACACCATGTTGGAGCCGTGCAGGAAGCCCAGCTCCGCCGCGCCGAGATAAAACTCCCACATCCGGCAGAAGCGTTCATCGTAAAGTTCTCTGGCCTTGTCGCGGTTAGCGGCGAACCGTTTGCGCCAGTCGCGCAGGGTGTAATAATAATGCAGCCGCAACACCTCCATGTCCGCCACCCATAACCCCTGACGTTCAAGCTCCGCGAACGTTTCCGACAGCGCCGGCGTATAGCCGCCGGGAAAGATATATTTGCGGAAGAAAGGCGAAGTGGTACCCGGTTGCGTCATGCGGCCGATGGAATGGATGAAGGCATAGCCATCCGGTTTCATAAGCGCGCGAACCTGGCCGAAAAATTCTTCGAAATGGCCGATGCCAACATGCTCCATCATGCCCACCGACACCACGCGGTCATATTGCCCGCTGACCTCGCGATAGTCCTTCTGGACAAAGTCAATGCGCTTCGCGACACCCGCTTTAATTGCATTTTGTTTAGCGATCTTAATCTGTTCCGGTGAGACATTTACGGAAGTGACATTGACCCCTTCCTTGGCAAGAAGAATCGCCAGGGTTCCCCACCCGCCGCCGAGTTCCACCACACTCATGCCGGGCTTCAGGCCGAGCTTGGCTATGACGCGGGTAAGTTTTGCTGCCTGTGCCTCTTCCAGCGTGTCGTCGGGCGAGCGGTAGAAGGCGCAAGTGTAGGTCAAATTTTCATCGAGAAACAATTTATAGAGCTCAGTGGACAGGTCATAGTGATGGCGTGCCTGACGTTTCGCTCTCTCGACGTCATTCTGCTGCTGGCGCCGGCGCATGGCGCGCCAGCCGCGCCGCAGCAGCCCTTGCACCTTGTGGCTCGCAAGCGGGCCGCGGTTGATGGAAAACAGAGTGAGAAGGTCGTAACAGTCCGAGCCGTCCTCGAACGTCAGCCCGCCGTCCATATAGGCTTCCGCCGCCTGGAGTTCAGGGTTGAAGAACAGCTTCCAGCGCAACGCCTTGTCATGCAGCCGCATGACAACGGATGGGCCGTCCTCGCCGCTACCAAACATATGGGATGAACCGTCCACGTCGATGACGGTGAGCCGGCCCTTCTTGACGAAGGTCTCAAGCAGATTACTCAGTGGCCACATTTAGGTGCGTGTCCGCCTACTTCAACTTCATTTTCAAAGCCGGGATTATAGAGGCAATATCCAGAGTCCGGCTACCTATTTTGTCCGGCATATTCCTATTTCGATAGCATTACCCCCGTGCCCGCACGGAGTTCGCCGCGGCGAGGATTGCATCCGCGTTGAGCCCGTGATGCGCGTAGAGTTCATCGATAGAGCCTGACTGGCCGAAATGCTCGACACCAAGCGCCCGCACGCGGTGGCCGTTCACCGCGCCGAGCCAGGACAGCGTTTCGGGATGGCCGTCAATCAGGGTGACAATACCGCTATCGCGGGAGATTTGCGACAGCAGGGTTTCAATATGCGATGACGCATTCCTCTGTCCCCGCTCCCGCGCGCGCGTTGCCGCGTGCCAGCCGGCGGACAGGCGGTCGGCGGAGGTGATCGCCAAAACCCCGAGGCCGCGGAATTTTTCGGCCAGCAACCCTGCCGCCTGGATGGCGTCGGGCGCCACCGCGCCGGTATAGGCGAGGATGAGGTTGGCCCCCGGGTCGGGCGCGCGCAGCCAGTAGCCGCCCTGAATGACGTCATGCTCCAGCTCGCGCGTCATGGTGCGCGGCGGTTGCTCGAGCGGCCGCGTGGACAGACGCAGATAAACCGACCCGCCCTTTTCATCGCGCAGCCAGCCCGGCGCCGGGGTATCATCGCCCTCATCCCCGTCACGCTGCACATAGTCGAACGACCACCCCATGATGACCGCCAGCTCATCGAGAAAGGCCGGCTCAAAAGCCGCCAGGCCATCCTGCGCCAGGCCGATGAGCGGCGTGCCGATGGATTGATGCGCGCCGCCTTCGGGCGCGAGCGTCACGCCGCTCGGGGTGGCGACAAGGATAAACCTGGCGTCCTGATAACAGGCATAGTTGAGCGCATCGAGGCCGCGCTGGATGAACGGATCGTACAGCGTGCCAATAGGAATGAGCCGCACGCCGAACAGCGAATGGGACAGACCGGCAGCCGCCAGAAGGAGAAACAGATTGTTCTCGGCAATCCCCAGCTCGATATGCTGGCCCGACGGCCCCATCTCCCAGCGCTGCGGGCTCATCAGGCCGCGTTCCTTGAAGATATCCGATCGTTCTTCGCGTGCGAAAAGCCCGCGCCGGTTGACCCACGCGCCCAGATTGGTCGAAACCGTCACGTCGGGCGAGGCCGTGAGGATGCGCCTGGCGAGTTCGCTGTCTCCGCGCCCGATATCGGCGAGAATGCGGCCAAAGCCTTCCTGAGTGGAAGCCGGGCCCGATTTGTGCGGGGGGGCAATTTTTTCCACTTTTATACGGTCAGCCTGCAAACGCCGTGTCCCCTTGGCCGCGAATGGAACCTTCTCCAGAAAGGCATTTAGCGTATCGGCGTTATGGTCGAGGCCGGCGAACTTGTCCCACTCCTGGCCTGCCGCAATCCCGTTGGCCTCGCGAAACGCCTCCATCTGGGCGGGGTTCATCAGCCCGGCGTGATTGTCCTTGTGCCCCTGGAAGGGCAGACCGTGCCCCTTGACCGTATAGGCGATGAAGCACACCGGCTTGTCTTCGGGCGCGCTGTCAAAGGCTTCGATCAGGCTTGCGACGTCATGACCGCCGAGATTGGTCATGATGCGTGCCAGTTCATCGTCCCCGTAGCGCGCGATCAACTCCAGGGTTTCATGCGCGCCGGACAAATCGGCCAGAAGTTGACGCCGCCAGGCGCCGGCGCCCTGGAAGACAAGCGCCGAATAGAGCGTGTTGGGACAGGAATCTATCCATGTCCGCAACCGCTCGCCGCCAGGCTCGGCGAACAGCCGTTCCAGGGTTTTGCCATATTTGAGGGTGATGACCTCCCAGCCCATGGTCTCGAACAGGCCGGCGAGCTTGTTGAACAGACGATCGGACACCACCGCGTCGAGGCTCTGCCGGTTATAGTCGATAATCCACCAGCAATTGCGGACGCGGTGCTTCCAGCATTCCAGCAGGCATTCATAGATATTGCCTTCATCGAGCTCCGCGTCGCCAACGACGGCGACCATGCGTCCTTCCGGCCAATCGCCGCCAAGTCCCTTGGCGCGGATATAATCCTGCACCAGGCTGGCGAAGGCCGTCATGGCGGCGCCCAGCCCCACCGACCCGGTCGAGAAATCAACGTCGTCCGCATCCTTTGTCCGCGAGGGATAGGCTTGCGCCCCGCCGAAGGCGCGAAAGTTTTTCAGATTTTCAAGCTCTTGATTGCCAAACAGATACTGGATCGCGTGGAAAATGGGGCTGGCATGGGGTTTGACCGCGACCCGGTCTTGCGGCCGGAGCGCGTGGCAATAGAGTGCGGTCATAATACTGGCGCATGACGCGGAAGACGCCTGATGCCCGCCCACCTTCAGCCCGCTGTTCGTCTCGCGCAAATGATTGGCGTTGTGGATCATCCAGCTGGAAAGCCACAATATCTTGCGTTCCAGATCACGCAGCAGCGCCAGCCGCTCATCTGAGACGTGCCGGGCAGCTTCGTTCAAGGCGGTGTGAGGGGTGCTCATGGTCCAGGTTGCTAACTTAATGTATTTTTGGCCCTTGAGTGTAGCCATACCAGCAACTATTGCTAAATTCCACAACGACGCAGAGGAGCAAAATAAAATGAGCAAAGTGGCGTGGATCGGACTTGGGGTCATGGGCGCTCCCATGGCGGGACATATTCGCGGGAAAAGCGGCCATGAACTGGTGGTCTATAACCGCACCGCCGCGAAGGCCAAGAAATGGGTTGACCGGTATGGCGGGGAGAGCGCGGCGACTCCCGCCCAGGCCGCGAGCGATGCAGACCTTGTCTTCATCTGCGTCGGCAATGACGATGATTTGCGTGCAGTCACGCTGGGCCGCGATGGCGTCTTCAATAGCCTCAAGGAGGGTGCGATCGCCGTCGACAACACGACAGCATCGGCGAGCATTGCCCGCGAGCTCTACCAGGCGGCGAGAGACAAAAACGCGCATTTTCTCGATGCGCCGGTCTCCGGCGGCCAGGCGGGCGCTGAAAATGGCGTCCTCACGGTCATGGTGGGGGGCGATGAGGATGTGTTCGCCAGGGCCGAGCCGGTCATCGGCTGCTATGCGCGCGCGGTCAATCTGATTGGCCCCGCCGGTTCGGGGCAACTCACAAAAATGGTCAACCAGATTTGTATTGCCGGCCTGGTTCAGGGGCTGGCGGAGGGACTTCATTTCGCCAAAATATCCGGTCTCGACATCGCCAAAGTCATCGGCACGATCTCCAAAGGCGCGGCGCAATCCTGGCAGATGGAAAATCGCTGGGAGACCATGATAAAGGGCGAGTTCGACCATGGCTTTGCGGTGGACTGGATGCGCAAGGACCTTGCCATCTGCGTCGATGAAGCCCGGCGCAATGGCGCCAGCCTGCCCGTCACCGCGACGATCGAGCAATATTATTCGCAAATCCAGCGCGCCGGGGGCAACCGCTGGGACAGCTCGAGCCTCATCACCCTGCTGGAGCGCGAATAGAGCCATGGCGCCTCTCAGGATTTCGCGGCGCCGTTGGCGATATATTCGAGCGGTAATTCGGTGGTGAACTTGATTTGCTCCATGGCGAAGCTGGAGCTCACATTGCTCAACTCGATGCTGGAAATGAGTTTTTTGTAAAAAATGTCATAGCGCTCGATATCGGGCACGACCACGCGCAGCAGATAATCCACCTGTCCGCTCATGCGGTAAAACTCGACGACCTCGGGGAATTTCCGGATCACCTCGTGAAACCGGTCGAGCCACTTCTGCTCATGCTGGCTGGTCGAGATCGAGACGAACACCGTAACGCCGGCATTGATTTTTTTGCAGTCCAGCAATGCCACCCGCCGCTGAATGATCTCCTGGTCTTCCATTTTCTGGATACGGCGCCAGCAAGGCGTCGTCGAGAGCCCGACCTGCCGGCCAATCTCCGCCACCGGCATGGTGCAGTCGCGCTGCAATATGGCGAGAATGTTCCGATCCATCTTGTCGAGCATCACAATCTCCGTATAAAGAATTTCATTTCGAAAACATTTGTTTCAAGAAATATTTTTGCGCCTGTTTCCTGACCTGTAGCTTTTACTAGTCAAATTTTCCAATTCTGTCACCATTAAAAATCATAAGCACAGGCATGGCCAGCTCATTCCATTCGTGTCCGGACTTCCCGCTTGAGCACCGGCAGCACGCGGGTCCCGAACCATGGGTTGCGTTTCAGCCAGGCATTGTTGCGCCAGGAGGGATGTGGCAAAGGGATAAGCTCAGGGCCATCGTCCAGCCGATCGCCCGGGTTCCAGTT
>JADFHH010000002.1:0-7179 GCA_022567275.1 Pseudomonadota bacterium
GGGGAGGGAGAGCGTTCAGGCAAACAACTGCAAGGGGCCGGTCACGCTGCGCGGTTCGCAGCGCGATCCGTTTGTCACCGATAACGGAAATTATATTCTCGACTGCGCCTTTGGCGAGATCGGCGACCCGGAACTGCTCGCCGCGCAACTCTCTTGCTTGCCCGGCGTCGTCGAGCATGGCCTGTTCATCGGCCTGACCCACGCCGCCATTATCGCCGGCGCGGATGGCGTTGAAATCATCGGCGATCATCCATGACCTCTTACGATTACGATCTGTTCGTTATTGGCGCCGGATCGGGCGGCGTTCGCGCCGCGCGCATGAGTGCGTCCTATGGCGCGCGCGTGGCGCTGGCGGAAGAGTATCGCGTCGGCGGCACCTGCGTCATCCGGGGCTGTGTGCCGAAAAAACTGTTCGTTTATGCCGGACGCTTCAGCGGCGCGTTCGAGGATGCGGCCGGGTTCGGCTGGAGCGTTACCGGGGCCAAATTCGACTGGGCGACCCTCGTCGCCAACAAGGACAAGGAAATCGCCCGCCTTGAGGAACTCTACAAGAAAAACCTCCGCAACGCGGACGCAAAATTGTTTCCCGAACGGGCGGAACTCGTGGACGCGCATACCATTGGGCTCATCGAGTCAGGAAAAAATGTCACCGCGCGTTATATTCTGATCGCCACCGGCGGACATCCTTTCGTGCCGGATATTCCCGGCGCGGAACATGCCATCACCTCCAACGAAGCGTTTCATCTCAAAACCCTGCCCAAACGCATCGCCATCGTGGGGGGGGGCTATATCGCGGTTGAGTTCGCCAGCATCTTCAACGGGCTTGGCGTCGATGTGGTGCAACTCTACCGGGGAGAACAAATATTGCGCGGTTTCGACGATGATTTGCGCACTGGGCTGGCGCAAGAAATGCGCAAGCGCGGTGTCGATATCCGCGTCAACGCGCAAGTCGCGGAAATTATATCCGAAGGCGATAGTTACGCCATAAAACTCTCCACCGGCGAGAGGCTCGAAACCGATCTCGTCATGTATGCGACAGGCCGTGTGCCCAACACATCGGGGTTCGGGCTGGAGGCGGCCGGTGTGGTGACCGGCGCACGCGGTGAGATCGTGGTCGATGATTATTCCAGGACGTCGGTTGAGAATATCTACGCGGTGGGCGACGTCACGAACCGGGTGGCGCTGACGCCGGTGGCCATCGTCGAGGGCGCCGCCTTTGCGCAAACCGTGTTCAATGACAACCGGTCGGGCATCGACTATTCCTGCATCCCCACGGCGGTCTTCTCAGAGCCGGAAATTGGCACGGTCGGTTTGAACGAAACCCAGGCGCGCGAAAAGCACGGTGATATCGATATCTACAAGAGCGCTTTCAAGCCTTTGAAACACACATTGTCGGGCCGCGATGAGGAGATGATGATGAAGCTCATCGTCGATGCGGCAAGCGGACGCGTTGTTGGATGTCAAATACTTGGCGATGATGCCGGGGAAATAGTCCAGAGCGTGGCCATCGCCATGCATATGGGCGCGACCAAGGCGGATTTCGACGCCACCATGGCGCTGCATCCCAGCGCCGCGGAAGAGTTGGTGACGATGCGGGAAATATGGCAGCGCGAGCCTGAACAAGTGTAATATGAAGGATGTTGATTGAATGGGGCGGCTTGAAAACAAGATTGCGCTGATCACCGGCGCCGCCGGTGGATTTGGCCGTGCCATGGCGCTGGAGTTCGCGCGCCAGGGGGCGCAAATATTCGCGGCCGACCGCAACGAGGCGGGCGTTGGCGAGACGGCCGATCTGGTCAACAACCAGGGCGGGGCGGCCACGCCGGTTCGCTGCGACGTGAGCGACACGGATGATATCGCGGCCCTGTTGAGCGAAATAGAAAAAACATTCGGCCGGCTCGATGTGCTGGTCAATAATGCCGGCATCACCCAGCGTGAAGATTTCCGCCATATCACCGATGCGCAATGGCAGGAGCTTCTGGATGTCAATCTTACCGCCGCGATGCGCCTGTCGCGCGATGGGCTGAAGCTGCTGAAAATATCGGGCGCGTCCTCGATCGTCAATATTTCCTCGATCATGGAGCGGGTTCATGTGCGCCAGCTCTCCGCCTACTCCACCACCAAGGCGGCGCTTGCGGGCCTGTCACGGGCGATGGCGGTGGAATATGCGGCTTTCAAGATACGTGTGAACTATCTGTGTCCGGGCTACGCGGAAACGGCGATGACAGAGCGTATTTTGCGTAATTCAGCAGTGCGCCAGGGATTGCTTGACCGGACGCCGCTGGGACGTTTTTGTCTGCCGGAAGAGATCGCCATGGCGGCGTTGTTCCTGGCCAGCGACGAGGCTGCCTTCATTACCGGTGAAGGATTGACAATTGATGGCGGGATGAGCATTTCGCTTTAGGTGGCAAACACACACCTCTCCCCGATGGGGAGAGGGAGATTGTTGGCTGGCGAGGCCTATGGGGGGAAATCCTCCCTCCCCTTGACGGGGAGGGATTGAGGGAGGGGTGACCGAGCAAACATTCATGCGCTATTTGAGCGCATTCGAGTTTGTTTTCAAAGCGTCCGTTTGAACGGATCAAATGTCTATGTCCGCCCCCTCACCCCAACCCTCTCCCCGATGGGGAGAGGGAGTTATGGAATCAGGTTGCCGCCAAAGTCTCTTCCAGCAGTTCATCCACCACGGCCTTCAAGGCGTCCTGGTCGTTTTTGCCCCTCGCCTTCGCAGCTTCATAGCATTTGATCTGCCGCGCGGCGCTGGTGCCGCGTTTCAGCAATGTGTTCACATGCTGTATTTCCGTCACGCAACCCAGGCTTTCAGCATCTTGCCCGAGCAATTCAAGCAGCTCTGCCATCAAATCCGCGCAGGGCACCACCGTGCCTTCGCCGAAGTCGACGAGCCCCTCCGACACCCCATAGCGCTGGGCGCGCCAGCGGTTCTCGTTAATCAGGAAGGCAGGATAGTGGCGCCAGCGCTGATTGTCCCGCCGCAGCCGGTACAGGAAGCGGCAAATGCACTGAAAAAACGCGGCGATACACAGCGCGTCATCCAGCAGCGGACACATATCGGTGATACGCATTTCAAGCGTCGGGAAGCGGTGACTCGGGCGCAGGTCCCACCAGATTTTTGTGGCGTCTTCGATCAGCTTGACATTCACCAGAACCTCGATAGTGCGTTCATATTCACTGAAGGAGGCGAATTGCGGCGGCAGGCCCGTGCGCGGCAACTCATCGAATACCGACAGCCGGTAGGAATGCAGCCCCGTCAGTTCCCCCTGCCAGAACGGCGAGGAGGTGGACAGCGCCAGCAGATGGGGCATGAAATAGGACGCCTGATTCAGTATATCGATGCGCAACTCATCGTCCTCGATGCCGATATGAACGTGCATCCCGCAAATGATCATCCGGCGCACAACGACCTGAAGATCATGTGCGATCTCGTGGTAGCGCTCTTTGTCCGTCTGTTGCTGGGCCGACCATTTGGCGAACGGGTGGGTCGAGGCGGCCATCGGCGCCAGGCCGTATTCACCAGCCAGCCCGGCGATTGTTTCTCGCAGGCGCCGCAGTTCCAGTCCGGCATCGGAAACGGAGTTGCACACCGGTGTCCCGATTTCGATCTGCGATTGCAAAAATTCCGGGCTGACTTCTCCCTTGGGCAGTACAGCTTCGCACTTCGCCATCAGATCGGGAGGCGGCGCGCTCACAAGCTCGCGGGTCTGCTTATCGACGAGGAGATATTCCTCTTCAATTCCAATCGTAAAGCTTGGTTCGCGAATGGGCATGGCCTACCCGGCCTCAGATAATTTGCTTCAGGAAATCTCCCACCAGATAGGCGACGCTCGCCGATACGAGGCCGATGGCAAGGGTTTCGGTACCGGAGCGCAGCCAATGTACCGGAGACCAGCGGCTGCGCAGGGAACCGATAAGAAAGAAGGTGATCGCGGCCATTACGACCGACGCATAAACGCCGGTCTCCAACCCGAAGGTAAAGGGTGCAATGGGCAGAAAGCCGCAAACGACGAAGGCCGCGAATGTTATGGTTCCCGCCTTAACGGGTGAGCGCGTGATCGGCGGGAGACCATGCTCTTCCGTCATCATCGTGTCGATCCAGCGTTCCTTCTCCGCGGTGATCACCTCGACGGCGGCATCCAGCACCTTCCCCTTGAATCCCTTGGCCGCGAAAATCTGGCGGATTTCTTCGCGTTCTCCTTCCGGTGCGATCTCGATATGGCGTTCCTCCATATGCCGGACGAATGTGTATTCCTCGATCTCCGCCTTGGTGCCTGAATAGTTGGCCGCCGCCATGGAAAAACCGTCCGCCAGCAGGTTCGCCACACCGAGAATAAGCAGATAGCGGGTCGAGAGATCCGCGCCGACCGCGGCGGAGACGATGGCGAAGGTCGTAACCGTGCCATCGATGCCGCCATAGACCCAGTCGCGCAGATAGCTGATCCTGGGGCCTTCTCGCAGGCGTTTTTCTATTTCGGCCGGGTCGTGACTATGTTCGAGAAATTGCGTCAGGGGCATGGTGTGAACATATTGTCCTGTCTGGCCAGGTGCGGGTGCCGTCTGGTCACAGTGCGGCCAATGGCCTATATAGCGGCCAATGTTCCCGTGCGGCAGGTTTGCTTTGCCAACTGAGGTAATGCAAAGCGCCCGCAGACGCCAGCCCCCGCGCGCGAAGAAGCCGTTTTGGAGTTTAAGAGTATGGCCAAACTCTGGTCCCCCGATAGCTGGCGATCGAAGCCGGTTATTCAGATTCCCGATTATCCCGACAAGTCAGCGCTTGAGGCGGTGGAGGCCCAGCTCGCTTCATTCCCGCCACTGGTATTCGCCGGCGAAGCGCGCGAGTTGAAAAAACAGCTTGCCGCGGTCTCGCGCGGCGAGGCGTTTTTGCTGCAGGGCGGCGATTGCACCGAGAGCTTCGCCGAGCATGGGGCAGACAATATCCGCGATTTCTTCCGCGTATTCCTGCAAATGGCGGTGGTGCTGACCTTCGCCGGCGGCTGTCCGGTGGTGAAGCTGGGGCGAATAGCGGGCCAGTTCGCCAAGCCGCGATCCGCGCCGATGGAAAAGCAGGGCGACGTTGAATTGCCGAGCTATCGCGGCGATATCGTCAATGGCATCGAGTTCACGAAGACCGCGCGCATTCCCGATCCTTCGCGCATGCTCATGGCGTATCGCCAGTCGGCCGCGACGCTCAATCTCATTCGCGCGCTGGCGCAGGGCGGGTACGCCAACCTCAATCATGTGCATCAGTGGAACCTCGGTTTCCTCAAGGATGGCCCGGGCGAGAAGCGCTATGAAGAAATCGCCGGGCGGATCTCGGAATGCCTTGCTTTCATGCAGGCCTGCGGGCTGACCCCTGACAACACGCCGCAATTGCGTACCACGCAATTCTTCACCAGCCACGAAGCCCTGCTGCTCGGTTACGAGCAGGCTTTCACGCGCATCGATTCAACGTCCGGCGACTGGTATGCGACATCCGGTCACTTCGTGTGGGTCGGCGACCGGACCCGCCAGACCGATCACGGGCATGTTGAGTTTGCCCGCGGCATCGAGAACCCGGTCGGAATGAAGTGCGGCCCGTCGCTGCAAGCCGATGACATGCTGCGCCTGATCGATATTCTCAATCCGCAGAACGAGGCCGGACGGCTGACTCTGATTTGCCGGTTTGGCGCCGATACCTGCGGCGATCATTTGCCGGCGCTCATTCGCGCCGTCGAGCGCGAAGGCAAAAGGATCGTCTGGTCGTGCGATCCGATGCACGGCAACACCATCAAGGCCGCCAATGGCTACAAGACGCGCCCCTTCGATCTCATCTTACAGGAGGTTGAGGCCTTCTTCGATATTCACCGCGCCGAGGGCACGCATCCTGGCGGCGTTCATCTGGAGATGACGGGGCAGAATGTGACGGAATGCACCGGCGGCGCACGCGAGGTGACGGAAACGGATTTATCTCACCGCTACCACACCCATTGCGACCCGCGCCTCAACGCGGACCAGGCGCTGGAAATGGCGTTCCTCATCGCCGAACGGCTGAAGCGCGACCGGACACGTTCCGCAGATGTGAAAGAGCTCATGTCGTCTGCTTGAGTCTGGACCCCAATCCCCTCCCATGCCACGAGATATCACCGACAAAATTTCCATCGCCCTGGCGCAGCTCAACCCGGTGGTCGGCGATATCGCCGGTAACGCGGCGCTGGCCCGCAAGGCGCGTGCGAGCGCCGCCGCACGCGGTGCGGATTTGCTGGTGTTCAGCGAACTCTTCATTACCGGATATCCGCCCGAAGACCTGATCCTCAAGCGAGCGTTCCGCGAAGCCTCGCGCGCCTGCATTGTAGAGCTTGCCAGGGACACGGGGGACGGCGGGCCGGGGATGCTGATTGGCACGCCGTGGGACGATGACGGCCATGTCTACAACGCCGCCGCGCTGCTCGATAACGGTGTGGTCGCGGGCGTGCGTTACAAGGCCGAGCTACCCAATTACGGGGTGTTCGATGAAAAGCGCGTGTTCGCGGCCGGGCCCATGCCGGGACCGCTGAACTTTCGCGGCATGCGGATTGGCGCGCCGATATGCGAAGATATCTGGGAGGAAGAGGTGTGCGAGTGCCTGGTGGAAACCGGCGCGGAAATTCTGATCGTGCCCAACGGTTCGCCCTATTGTTCCGGAAAAATGGATGTGCGCATGAATATCGCCGCCGCGCGCGTGGCGGAAAATAGCGTGCCGCTGATCTATGTCAATCAGACCGGCGGCCAGGACGAGCTGGTGTTCGATGGCGCTTCTTTCGCGCTCAACCCTGACGGCGCGCTGGCGGCGCAGCTTCCGGCCTGGCGGGAAAACGTATCTCTCACCCGCTGGTCCAGGCAGGACGGGTCATGGCATTGCGCGCCAACCGGTCTTGAGACCATTGAGGAAGGCGAGGAGGCCGACTATCTCGCCTGCATGACGGGCTTGCGGGATTATGTCACAAAAAACGGGTTTCCGGGCGTTGTGCTGGGGCTGTCAGGGGGAATAGATTCAGCGCTGTGCGCCGCCATGTGCGCCGATGCGCTGGGGCCTGAAAAAGTGCACTGCGTCATGCTGCCCTACACATATACGAGGGATGAGAGCCTGAAGGATGCCGCCGCCTGCGCCAGGGCGCTGGGCGTACGCTATGACACTGTTCCCATTCA
>JADFHH010000002.1:7228-21396 GCA_022567275.1 Pseudomonadota bacterium
GCGGCGCCGTGCTGATGGCGCTGTCCAACAAGTTCGGCGCAATGCTGGTGACCACCGGCAACAAGTCGGAGGTGTCGGTTGGCTATGCGACGCTCTATGGCGATATGAACGGCGGCTTCAACCCGGTCAAAGACCTTTACAAGACGCAAGTCTACGCACTGTCGCGCTGGCGCAATGCGCATGTTCCACACGGTGCGCTCGGGCCGGGCGGCGTGGTCATCCCGGAAAATATTCTCACCAAGGCGCCCACGGCGGAGTTGAAGGAAAACCAGCGCGACCAGGATTCGCTCCCGCCCTACGATGTGCTGGACGATATTCTGGCCTGTCTCGTCGATGACGAAATGCCGGTCGCCGATATCGTCGCGCGCGGCCATGACGCGGCTACCGTCTCGCGCATCGAGGGCCTGCTCTATGTGGCGGAATACAAGCGGCGGCAATCGGCGCCGGGGGTCAAAATCACGCAAAAACTGTTCGGCCGGGAGCGGCGTTATCCCATCACCAATAAATTTCGTGAGACCGAATAGGTTTTAGGCCGTGTACTCATAAATGGGCATCGGCCGAACCGTTGCGCTGAACTTCCGCTTAGCACCCCACAGCGGTCATCCTGATTGCCGTACCTCAATGGCAGCTTGGTGCCAGAAGGCGACATTCGGCACTCCAACCGGCTTTGCAATGCCAAACAGAAAATTTACAATTGGC
The DNA here is from genome assembly GCA_022567275.1 of Pseudomonadota bacterium. Lineage (GTDB taxonomy): Bacteria > Pseudomonadota > Alphaproteobacteria > Rhizobiales > Methyloligellaceae > UBA2767. The sequence continues at coordinate 7,928 of JADFHH010000002.1, forward strand.
ACGCGATGAAGCCAGCCAGCCAGCCTGGTGACTGACCTAACTAACGCGATTTCCCTCCGGTCTGGCTGTTTTCGCCACCTGGCTTCGGGGGCGGCGGTTCCAGGTCCGTCGCTAAGCGAATGCCGATCAGGACAACGACAGCCATGAATCCGGCCATGACTAGCTTCCATGCGTCCCGGCGCTGCTTGAGGCCAGGCCAACCGATGGGTTTGATGAGCTGGATGCAAGCCACCGCCGTGAATAAGACCATGACGAATTTGGCCACACCGTGCTCCTGATACCGTTCGGTCGGGAAAGGCTCTAACCGGCATTTCCCGGATAAACTTCAAATCCACGGCGCGATAGTACCCAAATCCCACCGCCCATTGGAATAGTTCTCCCTCCGCAGCCGTCTGATAGCCTGTTATTGGTGCGTTGGCCGTGTCCGGACGTCCGATTGGCGATGTTCTTGAAAATCGGCCGCTGAGCTATCGGTTGCCTTGCCACTTGTCGAACGCCCGGCGGACAGCCCGGCCGGCGGCATATGCGCGGTCATTTTCCTTGGCGATCTGCTTGGCTTCCTCAAAAACGACGCGGGCGCCTTTGACCACCTTCTCCCTTGCCTCGGGATCGGACGCGGCTTTTTGTGCAACGTAGCGGGCGATTTTGCGCAGCAGAACTGACATCGCGGCACAGTAACAAATTCGAGCGATTTCCACCAGACAGGAATTTAGCGGCGACGGATGCCGGTTGAAAGGTGTGCAGGCTGCCACAAACATTGGTCGGATCGGACTGGAGAGCCTCGCTTTGGGGTGAATTCAAGCAGTGAAATGACCGCTTTGGGTCAAAACCTGTCCTTCCAGTGAGCGGACATTGACGGCCGCTCTACCCACACCTGCGGACATGCCCGCAGGTGTTGCCGGCGACGGTACAGGTGTGATTCAAGCTCCGAAAGGAGTTTTGACCATGCAATACGCACTCACTGAGAGAGAATGGTGGATTATTCAGCCGATTCTGTCCAACAAGCCGCGAGCTTGAGGAAATGGATGTGGCTATCCGTTTATGAGTCCACGTCCTTAGAGTCTGCTATTCAGTGCAACAGCGCTACCGGGTCTTTTTCGCCTTTTTCTTGTCGCCGGCGAATCTCGCGCCACCCGCGCCCGACTTCTGATTTCTCTCCGCTTCCTCCTTTTCGTTCAGGGCGGCAATCTCGCCAGGGTCGTACTCAGCCGTCTTGCAGGAGCAGCCCTTTACATATTGCTTGCGGTAACGCCATGCATTGGCATGTTCGCTATAGGCCCGTATGCCGTCGAAGGAGACCATTTGTTCGGGCTCTTCACCCGGATTGCGGTACACGTATAATTCGGCGGGCGCGGCGCATTGCGATTGGCATTTCTGCAAATCTTGCGAGAAGCGGCTGGGCAGAGCGGAAAAGCTGACAGGGAAGTAGTACCCGTCGCATGAGCGCACGCACAATGTGCGATAGGTGGCGAAGGGCTCGATCCGGGAGGTTTCCAGCCCGCGCCTTGGCGTCGTGTCCCAGAAATCTTCTTCAAGCCAGCTCAGGAAACCGCCACCGCTGCTACGCCGCCGCGTCTCCTGCCGGTAACTGGCGCCGCATCCGGCCCGCGACAAGGCGGCGATACGATCATTTTGACGGCGGTTCCGGCCGCCGCGCCGGGCCTGGCGCTGTTCCTGCAACAGTGTGAGTTGACGGCGCGCATCCTCGATTATGCCGTTCAATCGAAGACATTTTGGCGTGCGGATAAGCGTGCGCCCGAATATGAAGTTGCTCTTATAGCAACCCAACCGGTTGGCCCTGGCCTGGTTGGTCTGGAAAATCCGGTCATATTTACGGATTTGCTTTTCAATATTGGGGCCATCGCTGAGCGACTGCTGGCGGCGGACCCAGTCATTGGCCAACTCCTGCTCCAGCTGCATGCAGCGCAGCTCCTGCGACGACAGGCGCTGGCCCTGATATGCCGGGCCCTGTTGCTGGTATCCAGGCTGCTGATAGGGTTGCGGATAGTGCTGCTGATATCCGGGCTGCGGATAGGGTTGCTGATATCCAGGGGGCGGATAGGGTTGCTGGGCGAGCGCCAGCGACCAGAGTCCAACCAGGCCGAATATGGTCATGCCGCCGCACGCGATGGCGAGCGCGGCGTTGCGGTGCCGGGCGAGCGATTCTTGAAAAACCAATTGTATCTGCTTCAATTTCAAGACAACCTTGCCAGCTCAAACCATCACCGGTTATGAGTCGCGACAGTTAAACGGATCAATACGGCACCATTACGCCGCAACAGCATCCGGTTCAAGCGGTATGACGACACCGGCAAGGAGAGTAGTGTGACGCCGCAACAATGCGAAATGGCCGCCGGCGCGCTCAGCGCGGCGCGCAAGGATAACATAATGATGGCGGGCCTCGATGAGGGTTTGACCCCGGCCACCATGGCTGAAGCCTATGCCATTCAGGATGCCTTCATGCGTCAATGGGATGCGCCGGCCGCCGGCTGGAAGGTGGCCGCGACCGCTGAAAAAATCCAGCAAATCTATGGTGTCGATGAGCCGTTCTGCGGACCGTTTTATGCGCCAACCACATTTACTTCCCCGGCAACGCCCAATGCGGAAACCTTCGGGATTTTTTGCATCGAAAGCGAATTTGCTTTCCGGTTTTCCGCCACCCTCGCGGCGCGGGAGCGCGCCTATGGCCGTGAGGAAATCCTCGAAGCCGTCGAGGCGGTGATGCCGGCATTCGAGTTGATTTCACCGCGCTTCGATTCGATGCTGCAGGACCGTGCCGCGCTCGCCGCCGCCGATTGCGCGATGAATGGCGGTTTTGTGCTGGGCGCGCCCACTGCCGATTGGCGCGGGCTTGATCTCGCGGCCCATCGGGTGTGCCTCAGAATCGATGGCGAAGTGAGAGCGGAGGGGAGCGGTTCGGATGTGCTCGGCCATCCCTTCAATGTGCTCGACTGGCTGGTCAATCACCTGTCGCGCCGCGGCATCGATCTGAATGCCGGTGAGGTTGTTTCCACCGGCACCTGCACCGGTTTCATTCGTCTGGAGCAGGGGCAAAAAGCGGTTGCGGACTATGGCGTGCTGGGTACGGTCGAGGTGACGTTCATCTAGCAGCGCATGGCGCCATCGCACCCGAATCTGTTGACCTGAGAGAAGCGCATTGGAACTCAAGCTTTACAACACGCTGAACGCGAAGAAGGAAATCTTCACGCCGCTGGATGCAAAAAATGTCCGCATCTATGTGTGCGGTCCCACCGTCTATGACCATGCCCATATCGGCAATGCGCGCCCGGTCATCGTATTCGACCTTCTCTACCGGCTGCTGCGTCATGTCTATGGGCCGGACCATGTCACCTATGCGCGTAACATCACCGACGTTGACGACAAGATAAACGCCCGCGCGGTCGAGGAGGGCGTGCCTATCAACGAGATAACCGCGCGCACCACCAAACAGTTTCACGACGATATCGCCGCCCTCGGCACGCTGGCGCCCGATATCGAGCCGCGCGCGACGGATCATATCGAACAGATGAAAGCGCTGATCGCGCGTCTGGTGGAGAAGGGCAACGCCTATGTGGCGCAAGGACATGTGCTGTTCCACGTGCCCTCGATGGCGGATTACGGAAAACTCTCGAAACGCTCCCTGGATGAGATGGAGGCGGGAGCGCGGGTCGAGGTCGCGCCCTACAAGAAAGACCCGATGGATTTCGTTCTGTGGAAGCCGTCGAAAGAAGGCGAACCCGCCTGGGACAGTCCGTGCGGCATCGAGGAGCCGGGACGCCCGGGCTGGCATATCGAATGTTCGGCCATGGCGGCGGAGCATCTGGGTAAGACCTTCGACATTCACGGCGGCGGCGTCGATCTGGTTTTTCCGCACCATGAAAATGAAATCGCCCAGACGAGATGCGGTTTTGGCACCGGCATGATGGCGCAGGTGTGGATGCACAATGGCTATTTGCAGGTCGAGGGGCGGAAAATGTCCAAATCGGAGGGTAATTTCATCACGCTCCGTGATGTGCTCAAGGAATGGCCGGGTGAAGCCGTGCGCCTGGCGATGCTGACGACCCATTACCGGCAGCCCATCAACTGGACCGGGGCCGGGGTGAGGGAAGCCAAGCGAACGCTCGATCACTGGTACCGGTTAACCGAAGATGCAGAACCCGGCTGCGCTATGAGCGCCGATATGCTTCAAGCAATAGGGGATGATCTCAACACGCCCAAAGCCCTGACCGCGATGCATCGGCTGCGCAGCGAGGCAGCGCATGGCGACAAGGACGCGGCCGCTTCCCTGAAGGCCTGTGGCCGGTTTATGGGAGTGTTGAACATGACGGCCAAGGACTGGAAGAACTGGCGGCCCGTCTCTGTCGAGATTGACGACGGGCAGGTCGAGCAACTGATCGCCGCCCGGCTGGAAGCGCGTCGATCGAAGGACTATACCGAGGCCGACCGCCTCCGCGATGAGTTGGCAGCCATGGGCGTCGCGCTGAAGGATGGGCCTGAGGGCACGACGTGGGAAATCGCACGATGAGAGGATGTGGGAAGAACAGAGAATACCCTCCCCGCGAGGGCAGGGGAATCGCATATGGGATTTTTTTGGTTGTTTTTTGCGGCGAACAGGATTCTTGAAGGAGGCAGTTTTTTGAAGGAGAAACTGCCATGTCAGGTTTGGATTGCCATTTTGCCGAACTGCCCGATCCGCGTGCGGGCAACAGCTCGCACCATTTGGGAGATATCGTTGTGATGATGATTGCCGCCAGTCTTTGCGGCGCCAGTAATGCCACGGAATATTCGCTGTTTGCCGAAACCCGAAAGCCGTTGTTGAACCGGCTGATCCGGTATGACAGGGCGCCGAGCCACGACACGTTTTCGCGGGTTTTGCGGCTGCTGGACCCAGAGGCGTTCTTGTGCATCTTTGCAGCCTTTGCGGCCGCCTTTCATCAGGCGATGAGGTCTTTTCGTGCCCGCGCTGGCGCCGCGCCGGAAGTGATTGCAGTTGACGGCAAATCGCTCAGACGAGCCTATGAGACGGGGCAGGCCGCCAGCCCGCCGATGATGGTAAGCGCCTTTGCAGCCGAGTGCCGCCTTTGCCTTGGCGCGGGCATGGCCATGCCTCATGACAATGAGGGCGAGGCCGCGCTGAAGGTTGTGGAACTGCTTGATTTAACGGGAAGAATTGTTACAGCCGACGCCCTTCATTGCACCCGGCGCATGGCACAAACCATCCGCGGGCGCGGTGGAGATTATGTGCTTGCGTTGAAAGGCAACCGCCGCGAATGGTTGAAACAGGCGAAGCAACTCTTCGACACCACACCGGCGCGCATTGCCGAAGTGACCCGCACCGGTCATGGCCGCGCCGAATGGCACCGCAGCGAGGTCGTAGCGGCCCCGGCCCCGCTCATGGACGGCCATAAAGCCTTCGCCCGCATCACCAGCGCGCGCGGTAATGGCAAACCGGTGATCCGCTACTTCATGGCCTCGCAAAGCCTGGAGCCGGATGAGATGCTGGCGATCATCAGAAGTCACTGGAGCATCGAAAACAACCTGCACTGGGTGCTCGATGTCCATATGCGCGAGGATCATAACCGGGCCAGAAAAGACAATGCACCCGCCAACACCGCCATCATCAATCGCATCGCACGAAATATTCTCCAGATCATCGACAAGCCCAAAACACCCATCAGCCACAGGATCAAGAAATGCGCATGGAACGAAGAGTATCTCATCAACGCAATATCTCATATGCGATAGCCCTGCCCGTCAAGGGGAGGGGAGAAGCGGGCGCCGCCAGATAAAGCAGTTAAGTCCAAGGCGGCGATGTGCCGCAATCGCCATGCATATTGCGCCAAGCGCCATCGAGAAGGCGGTGGCGCTTGCCGCCCCCATCAGACCATAGGCTGGAATGAGCGCGAAATTCAGCGCCAGATTGATCCCCGCGGACCCGAACAGCACAAAGGCGCAGAGTTTTTGCTCACCCAGCATATTGAGGATCATCTCCACCGGACCCATGGCGGCGCGGATGATCAGCCCAACCGCGAGCACGAACATGACCGGATAGGCGGAGGTGAATTCCGCGCCGAACAGCCACAGCAGCGGCTTGCCGAGCGCCAGCAGGATGACGGTTCCAGCAAGTGAGGGCCAAAAAGTCCATCGCACCGTATCGCGTACAGCACTTTGCAATTCAACCCTTTCACCGCGCGCCTTGTGGGCCGAGAAGCGGTTCGCCGCCGCGGCGCCGACCGCGAAATGGACGAAGGCCACAAGGGAAATGGTCTTGAGCGCGGCAAAATAGACCGCCACCTGGGTGGGGTCGCTATAGCGCGCGAGCACCAGAATATCGGTGTTCATCAGCAGCAGCACGAAGCCGTGGACTAGCAACAGCGGCAGCGCCGTCGATATCCACAGACCGGTCTGGTAGGCGCGCGGGCCGTTGTCCATGTCCGCCCCCACATGGCGAGCCAGTTGCCAGCTCTGGAACATGGCGGCCCCCCAGCAGGCGAAGATCGCAGCACCCGCGGCATTCACCGCGCTCATCTCTTGTCCCGCCGCGTATACGCCGGCCATGGCGCCCAGCAGCAGCAGCGGGCGCAGGATATAAGGCGGCACCAGCGCGACATTCATCCAGCCATAGCCGCGCGCAATGCCGTCCTGTACGTCGACCAGCGTGAACATGGGCAGGCAAAACAGGATGAGGAAGGCAGGCAGCAGATAATGGCCGCTGAGCATATGGCCGAACCAGATGAGGCCCGCACAGCCTGTGAGCGCCACGAGCGTACTGGACGAGACCGCGATCCACCGGGTGCGCGACAGCAGGCCGCGCAGCAGAGCAAAGCGCTTCGTTTCGCGGTATTCGGGCACAAAGCGCATACAGGCCGTCGACAGCCCGAGCGCCGCAAGTCCGCCGAGAATGAGCACCCAGACCCAGATGAAAACGAATATCCCGTATTCGAAACTGCCCATCCAGCGGGCCAGCAGCACTTGTGAGAAAAACGCGATGCCCGCGCTAACCACGCGAATGGCGAAGGCGATGAGCGCGGCGCGCTGCGTCGCGGCGTTGTCTCCCCCCGCGCCAGGCAGATAGGCCAGCAGCCTTTCGAGCGCGCCAGAAAGGATGTCCGGGCGCGTAGCGCCCCTCTCGCGTGCGGCTTCTCCCAGCGACATGCTCAAACCTCAACATTACAAAGAGGTTGAATCTATACCGCGCGTGCTTAAGAAAGGGTTGGCGGAGCCAGGGCCTGTTGAGGTTCAGGCCCTAATATGCGTTCCAATTGGGCACACACCTCGCCCCACAGGGTGGCGCGGGCATGATCGCCAACGGTTTCATGCTCGAACACGAAACTTTCAGCTATTTCACCGGCGCTGGCGCCATAACGTGAGGCGAGAACGCGCGCCATGGCGTGAATTTCACTCTGTGTTGGGGGGGCGGATGGATCGATTTGTGTCATTTAAGAACTCCGGTATGGTCTGGACACCATCTCAAAGCAAGACTCGCGCCAGCGAGCACCGGAGACGCAGCGAACGCGGCGAGGCGCGGATATACTCCTTACAGAGTCGCATCCAATGAATGTTCCCCCTATGCTAGAGCTTCTACCATAGGCGAAATCAGGAACAGATCATCATGCCATTGTGGGACAAGCTCAAAAACATCTCCGAGCGGTTCAGCGGAACCGCACCCGTGACGCAAAACCTCGGCGAGGAAGAGGTTAAGCTCGCGGCCGCGGCGCTGCTGGTGCGCGCCACCATTGTCGATGGCGAAGTCGACCGCTCCGAAACCATCGTCCTGCGTGACGTTCTGGAACGGCGCTTCGATCTGGATCATGGCCAGGCCGGGCGTCTGATTGCCCAGGCGGTGGAAAAAGAGAAGGACGCCGTCGATCTGTACGGGTTCACCCGTGTGCTGACCCGCCACCTCGACCGTAAGGAGCGGCTGAATATTGTCGAGATGCTCTGGGAAATCGTCATCGCCGATGGCGTGATCCATGAGCTTGAAGCCAATATGGTGTGGCGCGCGGCGGAGTTGCTCGGCGTCACCTCGCGCGACCGTATTCGTCTCAAAAAGACCGTCGAGGGCCGGCATGGCTGAGCGCGAGAGCGTGCCGGCGCCGGTGACGGTAGTGACCGGCGCCAGCGAGGGTCTCGGGCCGGCGCTGGCGTATGAATTCGCGCGCGCGGGGCACGCTTTGCTGCTGGTGGCGCGCGGCACTGCGGCGCTGAAGGCCGCAGCGGAGAAAATTCGCGGGGAGACGGGCGTACGCGTCGGTATCCATAGCGCCGATCTGGCGACGCGCGCGGGGTGTAAAAGCGTCGTGGCGGCGCTTGGGAGACAAGGACTTTATGGCGAATTTCTGGTCAATAACGCCGGTGTGGGTCTGAGCGGTCCGTTGGCCGAATATGAACATGACGCCTTGATGCGCCTGGTCGATCTGAATATCAGGGCGTTAAGCGATCTGACCCGGCGGCTGTTGCCGGACATGATCGCGCGCGATTCAGGGGGGATATTGAATGTGGCGTCGCTGGCCGGGTTTATGCCTGGCCCGTATCAGGCGGCCTATTTCGCCTCCAAGGCCTATGTCATCTCGCTGAGCGAGGCGCTTGCGCATGAACTTGCGCTTACGAATGTACGCGTTTCGGTGTTCGCTCCAGGGCCGCTGGCGACCCGGTTCCATGAGCGTATAGGTTCCCAAAGCGCGTTTTATTTGCGCTTTCAGGGGGTCGAGAGCGTGGAGCAGGTGGCGCGAACCGCCTATGCGCATTTCATGCGGGGGCGGCGGGTCATCGTGCCGGGTGTGGTCAATACGCTGAGTGCGGCGTTGCAGCGCGTGACGCCCCACACGCTCCTTGTCCCGTTTGCGGCCTGGCTGCTGAAGCTGAGAGAAGAGAGCGCGCATGTCTGACCGGGCGGGCAATGACGCGCGCGCATCCGCTCAACAGCGATTGCCGGTGCTCATGATCGTGCACCAGCAGCAGTCCTCGCCAGGCAATGTGGGCAACTGGTTTCGCGCCAACGGATTTCCACTCGACATCCGCCGACCCCGCTTTGGCGATCCGCTTCCTGAAACGCTTGAAGCTCACACCGGCGCGGTAATTTTCGGCGGGCCGCAAAGCGCCAATGACCGTGACGAATTCATCCGCCGGGAAATTGACTGGATCGGCGTGGCGTTGAACGAAGAAAAACCCTTTCTCGGCATTTGTCTCGGCGCGCAAATGCTGGCGCTTCATCTTGGCGGCGAGGTGGCGTCACACCCGCTTGGATTTGCCGAGATGGGCTATTATCCAATACGCCCGACGGGTGAGGGCGCGCGGCTTCTGGACTGGCCGGATCAGGTTTATCAGTGGCACCGCGAAGGTTTCAGCCTGCCTGAGTGCGCGGAATTGCTGGCCGAAGGCGGAAAATTTCGCCGGCAGGCGTTCCGCCATGGGTCCGCCTATGGGCTTCAGTTCCACCCGGAGATCACGCAAACGGTGATGACCCGCTGGGTGACACAGGCCGGATACCGGCTGGTGCTGCCGGGCGCCAGACCCGGCCCCACGCATCTGCGCGACCATCTGCGCCTTGGCCCCCCTCAGCAACGCTGGCTGGGTGAGTTTCTCAGCATATGGGCCAGCGCGCCGGCCGGATGAAAACAAGGACGCGGTTGGATCTGCTACAAGAAACAGTACCGGATCAAGCGCTGGGCAAAAGCTTCGCAATAGGTAACATCTGCCGGGCAGGCGGCTGCCCTTGCCTATCGCCGTGCCCGCTATATAAAAATCAGTTGCATATTTGAACAACATATAGATGAATATGATAAGAAAAAACTATATATAGTATATTTCCTGCTTGTGCCATGTTGGCAAGCGATTTGCTTTGTGCAGGGCGCGCCGTCTTATTGGTGTTGCGTCGCCGGCGTGAATCTGGCGGGGGGAGGTATGTTCTGTAGAAATTGTGACCCCTTCACAAATTGCCTCCCTCCGTCAGCGCCCTTGCCTGACCCGGATATTTCATGAAGCTGGGGAATCGTCTGATTTTGGGCGAGCGCCGTTTTCCGCCGGTTGCGGCGGTGGTTTTTTCACGGGTGATCGGCACGGTGTTCGACGGTTATCCGGGGCCGAGCCTTTCGGCTGCCAGCATAAACAGGGCCTTGTCCGGGCAGGCGCTGGACAGGTGGAAGCGCACCTGAGCGGCTGTTGCGCAAGATGAGGGCGCCGAGCTTGCTTCCTCGCCCAGAGGTTATCTACGAAAGGATCCCGCACAGATAGCAGATAATGCGTCCTGCGGTGAGGCTCGCCAATCCATTGAGGTCCCGCGCGGGGGCAAGCTCGACCAGGTCGAAGCCGACGATCGTGACCCGCTTGGTCAGCGTCTCGATAAGTTCAACGATCTGCCAGTAGCTCAGACCACCAGGAACCGGTGACAGGACGGCCGGCATAACGGACGGATCGAGCGCATCGCAATCAATGGTCAGAAAGCATCGAGCCCCTTGCGGAAGTGCGTCAACAACCGGCCCAATGCCATGCGTATGGATGTCCCTGGCCGTGAATATCGAAGCGCCGTAGCGTTTCGCGTCCCGAACGTCCTCGGGCCGGGCGCTTCCGAGCCCGCGTATACCGGCCTGTACTATTCCTTCGACCCACGGCAACTCCGATGCGCGGCGCATAGTGCTGCTCCAGCCTTCGCAGATGCCATCGCGCTCATGGCGCCAGTCGATATGGGCGTCGAGCTGGACAATCCAGAACGGAACGGCGGACTCATAGGCCGCAAGCAGCGGGATGGGGACCGAGTCGTCTCCGCCAATAACCAGAGGCAGCGCCTCCGCATCGAGTATCCTGGAAACGGCAGAGGTGATGCGCGCGCGGTTTTCCGCCGGCTTCCCGGGATCACCCTCGAGATTTCCGATATCGACGATACGCCTGCCGCCGGTTCGGATCAGGGGCTTGCCAAGATCAAAGTCATAGTGCCCCGTCGAGGATGCGTATCGGGCCAGGGCCTGCCGGATCGCAGTGGGGCCTTCGGCCGCATGTGAGGGTTGGCCCGGTGTGTAGGGGGTTGCTTCTGGAGCGCCCAATATCACCAGATCGTCCGGCAGAACGTCGTCAATGGACAATTGCGGCAGACCGAGAAACGTTGGAGAGACGGGCGTGAGCATGGCGATGAAGCTCCTGTCCGCCCAGGCCGCCCCCCCGGGAGGCGTTATTGGGCAGTTTTCAAATGCCAAGTTTAACGAAACCAATAGGTTTTGTCCGGTCGATAACCATCCAGCTGATCGCAATTCAGGCGTTTTTGATTCCGAAAGCGACACTTCAGCGTGTGCCGGCGAAGTTGCTATCAACCACATCGAGACACTAATATATGCCGGAACGGTTGGCATGCTCCCGGTTGCTCCCCGGCAGCCAGGAGAACGGCGCTCAGCGGACCCCCAGCTTTGATTTGGCTCGAAAGGCGAATGCAAAGATGACCGGAATGGCGACGATTCTTGATCACATCGGAAACACGCCTCTCCTCAGGCTGAGACATGTTTCGGACGCGCTCGGGGTGGATATTTTTGTCAAATGTGAGTTCACTAATCCCGGCGGGAGTATCAAGGATCGTATGGCTTTGTGCATGATTGAGGAAGCTGAGAAAAGAGGCGATCTCAAACCTGGTGGAACGATTGTCGATCAATCGACCGGGAATACCGGGCCAGCCTTGTCATTCGTGGGAAATGTGAAGGGTTACAAGGTCCAAATCTTTCTGCCCGCGCAGCTTTCCAGTGCCTATGATTCTGCGGATCGGATCCGGATTTCCCAACTCTATGGCGCCAATGTGACACCGATCGATTTGAACGAGCACATGGAAAATGCCGATCGGTTGCAAGGCGTGGAAAGAGCCGCCACCTTTGTGGCCATTCGCATGAAACAGGCCCGCGACAGCCATGATCGCTCGCCACAGCCCGCTCAACGGTGCCAGGAAGTAACCCGAAACCGCCGTCGCGATGGTGAAAATGCCCAGCGCGCAGGTTAGGGAAACATGGAGAAAGGACACTAAGGTGAAGTGTTCCGGAAGCACGATCAGCATGGTCGGCGCGTAGACGAAGACCATGGGTACCACCAGCTTTCCGATGCCGAGCGTGAAAGCGCTGACGCCGGTGCGGAACGGGCCGGCGCCCATCAGAATACAGGCGATGGCGATCAGGACCAGCGACAGGAACTGTTGCATGGAGGCCTGCGCGAACATGTCGAGCGGAATCCAGCCGATCATCGCGTATAACATGTCGGCCATATCACGGGCGCCGGTGGTGACCATGAAGCCGAGGCGGAAAGCGATGCCCGTGGTATTGATGACGCCGACGACGATGCCGACGGCGGCGCAGGCGGCGCCAACGGCGAGGGCGTATCCAACACCGACATGGAAACTGTCGAACAGCTCTTTCATACTGCGGCGCTGGGTCTTGTGCATGAGGCTGAGGATCAGCAATCCCACAAGCAGGCCGCCCATAACGGGCGAGAAGGCGCCGTTCGACACTCGCCACAGGATGAAGGTCATCATGGCGGCTGGAAGGATCATCGTCAGGGGTTTCTTGTACGTCGAAAAGCCGACGATGATGCAGAATGTCAACCCCATGAAGGCGGCCATGTTCGGCGAATAACCGCTGAACAGCGTCATCAGAAGCGCCACCAGCGGCATGACCGTATACCAGCCCTTACGCCAGATCTTGCCCAGTCATTCCTCGCGCTCCTCCGCGATGAAGTGCACCGCATCGGAAAAGCATATTCAGCGGCGGGGGACGCCGGGGGCACGCCACCTGCGTGAAATCGGCGAACCGCTCTTCAGACGCTCCCTGGCGATCTCTCACAGCACGAAAAAAGCCACCGGCCGGGATCATCGCCCCGGCGTTTCCGCACCAACGCGCTCAAGCTCGAGCGTCGACGGCTTGCACACGAACTTCTACAGGCCTCCAAACGCAGGTTGGTGAGCCCCCCGTCAATTGCTTAACGCTTCCAATAGAGATCGTGAGTAACGTCTCATCCCGCATTTGAACAAAATTGATTTAATCAATCAATATGTCTATTTTTTCGATTTAGACGATACATGCGAAAGTGTTAGCCTTCCATGGACGGGTTCTGAAACCTCGTTTTCACAACTGCGACCGCAAGAGATGTTCTGTCGGACTCGCGGTCGGAAAGATTAAGAAAATTGTGGCCGGAGCACCGTTTCGTGATCGTGTCGCATGCGCGGTTATCCAGCCGGCGTCGATGCCCTAGATGGGAGGAATGCAATGATCCGCAGTCGTGAAAATGCGGCCGGGAAAACCGGCCGGTTATTGGGCTTGAAAAAGCTCACGGGCGCCACGGCGCTTGCTCTTGGAACAATAATCGCTGTTGCCGGTTTTGCGACCGGCGTCAGGGCGCAAACTTGTGAGAACCCGAACGAACTGACATTCGCCATCGTTCCGACGGAAGAGACCGTTGCCGAGCTTCAACTTTACAAGCCGGTGACCGACCGCTTGGCCAAAGAG
>JADFHH010000137.1 GCA_022567275.1 Pseudomonadota bacterium
TCGAACGTGCCGCCGCCAAGGTCATAGACGGCGATGGTCTTGCCTTCTTTTTTGTCGAGTCCGTAGGACAGGGCCGCGGCGGTCGGCTCGTTGATGATGCGCAACACTTCAAGCCCGGCGATCTTGCCCGCGTCCTTGGTGGCCTGGCGCTGGGCGTCGTTGAAATAGGCCGGCACGGTGATAACCGCCTGCTCGACCTTTTCGCCGAGATAGGATTCGGCCGTTTCCTTCATTTTCTGCAGGATGAAGGCGGAGATTTGCGAGGGTGAATATATCTCCCCATGGGCCTCGACCCAGGCGTCGCCATTTTTGGCCTTGACGATCTTGTAGGGCACGAGTTTTTTGTCCTTCGCCACCGCCTTGTCGGTGTAGCGGCGGCCGATCAGGCGCTTGATGGCGAACAGGGTATTTTCAGGATTGGTGACCGCCTGGCGTTTGGCCGGCAAGCCTACGAGGCGCTCGTCGCCGTCGCTAAAGGCGACTATCGAAGGCGTGGTGCGGGCGCCTTCGGAGTTTTCGATTACCTTGGGGGTGGCGCCCTCCATGATCGCGACACATGAATTGGTGGTGCCGAGATCGATTCCGATAACTTTCGACATGTATATAAAAACCTTTTCTCTGCGGCGGACCGGCCGGGCCTCATCTGGCACCCGGAAACCTCAGTGCGGGCGTTAAGCCCCACCAGTACCGGTCCCCTAATGATTCGATGAACATATGTTCAGCGGTTATATAAGTGTGATGGGGTGCGCCCGCAAGCTGTTGGGCGGTTTCGCGCCAGCAAATAATTCGCGCCTGTTCCTGGCAGGAGAACTGATTTTCTCCAGGGTCCGGTCAATAATGGAGGGTGATGATGATGTGGCGGGCAGGAGTGCGATGGGCGGGCGTGGCTGTGCTGCTCGTTGGCGTTTTGGCGAGCAAACCGGCCCTGGCCGCCGGCTGCCGGAACACGGGGAATTTCAACCGGTGGCTGGCCGCTTTCAAGCAGGATGCCAGGGCGCAGGGCATATCGGCAAGGACGATAAACGCCGCGCAGAGTTGGATGACGTTCGATCCGGGCATCGTCAAGAAGGATCGCAGGCAGTATGTTTTCTCCCAAAGTTTCCTCGAATTCTCCGGCCGCATGGTCGCCAAATACCGCTTGCAACGCGGCCCCAAGCTGATCAGGAAATACCAAAAAATGTTCGCCCGGATCGAGCGCCAATACGGCGTTCCCGCGCCAGTGATTGTTGGCTTTTGGGGCCTGGAGACCGATTTCGGCGCCTTCATCGGCGACTTGCCAACCCTGCGCTCGCTCGCCACGCTGGCGTTTGACTGCCGCCGCCCTGACATGTTCCGCACGCAACTGCTCGCCGCCTTGCGTATCATCGAGCGCGGCGATCTGACGCCTGAAAAAATGGTTGGCCCGTGGGCCGGAGAACTGGGCCAAACGCAGTTTCTGCCCTCGCATTATTTGCAATACGGCGTCGACTATGATGGCGATGGCAGGCGCGACCTTCTCAAAAGCGTGCCCGATGCACTGGCCTCCACGGCCAATCTTCTGGCCAACAGCGGCTGGAAGCGCGGCCAGCCGTGGCTCCGCGAAGTGCGGGTGCCGGCCAAAATGCCGTGGGATCAGGCGGACCTCACGATCCGGCATCCATCCGCCCAGTGGGCCCGCTGGGGCGTGCGCCTGGCCAACGGCAAGCGTTTGCCAGGTGGCGCTCTACCAGTTTCGCTGCTGCTGCCGATGGGTCGATTCGGACCGGCCTTCCTGGCTTATCCCAACTTCTACGTTTATCTGGAATGGAACAAGTCGATGGTCTATGCAACGACCGCGGCCTACTTCGCCACCCGGCTGGCCGGCGCGCCACCGCTCAGGCGCGGCAACGCGGCCGTGACACCGCTCAGTTTCAAGCAGCTCACGCAGTTGCAACGGCAACTGGTGAGGCGCGGCTACGATGTTGGCAAGGTGGACGGTATTATCGGCATCAAAACCCGCGCCGCAGTGAAGTCCGTGCAGAAGAAACTCGGATTGCCGGCCGATTCCTACCCCACCAAAACACTGCTCGATCGGCTATGACCCCAGGTTGCGGGATTTTCGTTGCGGCGTATCGGACCGCGCCATCATCCACTTGTCGGCCATGCTCAACATGGCGGGCAGGAAGATCATCGCGCCGACAATCGCCGTCACGAGCACTACCGACGAAATCTGTCCATAGAGCCGGACCATGGGCAATTCGCTGATGACGGTTATGCCGACTCCGGAAATGAGAACAATCGTGGCGATGATCAGCACCGGGCCGACAGCGGCAAGGGTTTTGCCGATCGCGGCGTCCACATCGCGCGTCTTGCGGCGCTCCAGCCGGTAGCGGTTCAGCACATGGATGGTGCTGTCGACGGCGATGCCGAAAGCAACCGTGAACGCAACTACGCTGGTAAATTGCAGGCCATGGCCGTTGAGGTATAAAAATGTGCCCCCCGCTGCGATCGGCAGCAGGTTGGGGGCAATGGAGACCAGCCCATAGACCGCCGAACGCATGGCCAGTCCGATCAGGACGATAATGACGCCGATGGCCAGCGCCAGACTCTGGTTCAGCTTGCCGATCATTTCCGTGCTGGCGCGCGCTGAAAGCGGCGTCAGGCCGGTGACGGAAAACTTCACCCCGGGATTGGCGGCCGCGAGCGTGTCCAGTTTCTGTTGCAGAGAATCCAGCACCGGGATCAGCACATTGGATTCGATGACCGGGAATTGCGCGGTCAGCAGGACCGAATTGTTTTCACGCGATGCCAGCCTGCCGCTCAGGGGCGAGTTGGCTTTTTCAAGGAAGCGGAACACGTCGTCCCTGGTTTGCCCGCCCTGCTTCATCCAGCGTTCGATACTGTGCAGGGAGGTGACGATCTGAAATACCGGTTCCGCTTCGAGAATGGCGTGCGTCCTGGCGATGATGTCCAGAGTTTTGGCCGATTGCAGTTCGTGATCCTTGGGGAACTGGATCATGAGGCGCACGAAATTCGAGCCGCCGAGATGAGCGTCGATCTTCTGGATCGCCGCGAAGGCGGCATTGCCCTCGGGCAGATTCTCCTGATAGCTGTAGCGCGGCTCGTTCTGGGCATAGAGGCCGCCAGCCACCAGCGTCAGCACTATTCCGCACGCCACGATGGCGCCGGAATAAGACTGGATCGCGCGCGCCGCCGCCGCGCTGAGTGCGCTCGCTTTCTCGGCAAACCAGTATTCGCCTTGCCCGGCGGCCCGCTTGCGCGGCGTGCGCGCCAGCAACAGGGCCGACATGGCCGGCACCAGCGCCATGGTTGCGCAATAGGCGATCGCCGTGCCGAACGCCGCCGTCAGTCCGAACCGGGATATAAAGTCATGCGGCACCAGCGCCAATGACAGCAGCGCCAGAGTGGTCGTCACCGAGGTGAGCACGCAGGCCGGGCCGACCTCATGCACGGCCGTTTCAATAGCCTTTTCAAGCGCCATGCCCTCAGCGATATTGTGGCGGATGCCAAACAGCAGATGCAGGGCGTCGGAGAACACAATCACGATCACCAGCACGGGGATGATGTTGGTGAGAACATTCACGTCCTGTCCCGCCATGGCCATGCCGCCGGCAAGCCAAAGCACCGCCACCCCGGCCGGCACCCCGGCCATGGCCACATAGGCCCAGCGGCGGAAGAAGAACCAGCACAGGCTAAGACACAGCACCAGACCGGCAATCGCGAAGCGGCCCTGGTCGCGGATCAGCGCGCCGATGATTTCCACCCGCATGATGGCAAGGCCGGTGGGAGAGAAGCGCAGGCCGGAGCCGGCGAGGGTTTCACTGGCAAGATCATCGATGCTGGCCAGCAGCTTGTTGAGTTCGCCGGTATCACGCGCCTTGTCCTTCAGGGCGATAACGACAAGCGCCAGCCTGGCGTCCCGCGAGAGCAGTTTGCTGCCGATTAGCGGATGCGCCTGCACGGCTTCGCGCAGCTTTTGCAAATCGGTCGCGGGTGTAATTTCCGGCGGAAACAGGGATTTCGCATTGCCGTCCGCATCCGGCGGGTGGCGCGCGGAGAACATCGACAGCACATATTTGACCTCCGGCTCGAGGCTCAAATCCAGATGCAGAAAGCGCAGCGCATTGAGCGCCCCGGGCGCGAAAATGTCCTCGCCCTCGACCACGAGCAATATGTCGCGGCCACTTCCGGGATACTGGCGGGAGACCTCCTCCAGCAGCGCGAAGCCTTCCGATTGCGAGCGGAAAATCTCGCGGATGTCGCTGGAGAATTCCAGCCGCGCCGCAAAAAACAGGACGATCGGCATGGTGGCGGCGATTATCAGCAGCGTGGCGCGCGGATATCTGGCCGCCCACAGGCCCAGTTTTTCAAGGCCGAAGCCTGCGGTCATGGTCGCGAAATCCTTAACGCTGTTGGGGGTAATCCCGGAACGGCGTTCCGGTACGCGGTCTCCGGTAACATGGTGGCGGTGGTTACGCAACGTGCCGCCCAGGCGGAATAATACGCGGTTAAAGAACGTACCGCGTGTACCGCCTTAATCAACATGAAAAATATATCAAATTATGAACGTCCAAGCGGTTGACTCAATTCCCTGTCTCGAAGATGGTTGGACCAGGGCAGTTCGCAAACGGCATGAACATGTCGAACGATGCTGTTTGGTGAGGGCTGGGCGCAATGTTCAGGGGGCTCACGGCGTACTGTTTTGAAAAACTGTTGTGTAATCTCAAGGGAGGAAATTCTCATGAAACGAATTTTGCTTGGAGTGACAGCTGCTCTGGCAATGGGGGCGACGGCGGCGAGCGCCGGCACCCTCGACAAGGTGAAGGCTCGTGGCCATCTCATCTGCATCGTGAATTCCGGCTTTGTCGGATTTGCATCCCTCGACAAGAACGGCAAATACCAGGGCTATGACATTGACTATTGCAAGGCGACAGCCGCTGCCGTGCTGGGCGATGCCAGCAAAGTCAAATACAAGCCTGCTACGGGCAAGACCCGGTTCACCATCCTGAATTCCGGCGAAGGCGACGTGCTGTGGCGGAATACGACCTGGACGTTTGTCCGCGACGTGGATGTGAAACTCTCATTCCAGGGCGTCAACTATTATGACGGTCAGGGCTTCATGGTTACCAAGAAGCTCGGTATTTCAAGCGCCAAGGAGCTTGATGGCGCCTCGATCTGCATTCAGACCGGCACCACCACGGAGCTGAACCTCGCCGAGTACTTCCGCGTCAACAATATGACGTATGAGCCGGTTGTAACCGAGAACAATGAAGAATCCCGGAGGAACATCCTGGCTGGACGCTGCGATGGTTACACCACGGACGCGTCGGGCCTGGCGGCAACGCGCGCGACCTTCAAGGATCCTGAAAACTATGTGATCCTGCCGGAGATTATCTCCAAAGAGCCGCTTGGTCCTGTCACGCGTCATGGCGATGACAATTGGAGCGATATCATCCGCTGGACCAAGAACGCCCTTTTGGCGGCCGAGGAACTCGGCATTACCCAGGCGAATGCCGTCGGCACGCTCGAAAATAGGATGTTGAAGACGTAGAGATAGACGACGATGGTAATCGGCGACTCGGTGTCCGACATGGCCTTCATGAACAGTATGG
>JADFHH010000138.1 GCA_022567275.1 Pseudomonadota bacterium
AGGTCTGGGAATTGAAATGGAATATTCGCGAAGAGGGGACCCTTGTGCGTAAAAAGGTTGACTATGGGGCGTTCAGGAAAAAGCTTAAAAAAGCCGATCGCCGATCAAAGTGACGCATTCCTCAGGGCCTAATTAATGCTATGCACTTCGCCATGACCAAGGCTGCCAAAAAGCACTTCATCAAAACCTTCGGCTGTCAGATGAATGTCTATGATTCCGAGCGCATGTCCGAAGCGCTTGCCGAATTGGGCTACAGCGCCGCCGATACGCCTGAAGCCGCCGATCTGATTATCCTCAATACCTGCCACATCCGCGAAAAGGCGGCTGAAAAAGTCTATTCGGAACTCGGCCGCCTGAAACAGATCAAACAGGCCCGCCAGGCAGAGGGGCGCCGCACCATCATCGCGGTGGCCGGCTGCGTGGCGCAAGCCGAGGGGCGCGAGATGCTTGCGCGCGCACCGGTGGTCGATCTGGTGGTCGGCCCGCAGAGCTACCACAGGCTTGGCGGTTTGCTCGCACGCGCTGAAAATGGCGATGCCGGGATCATCGATATTGATTTCCCTCAAATCGACAAATTCAAACATTTGCCGGCCCGGAGCAACGGCGCGCGCGCGGTTTCAGCCTTTCTCACCGTGCAGGAGGGCTGTGATAAATTCTGCACCTTCTGCGTCGTGCCTTATACGCGCGGGGTGGAATATTCGCGCCCGGTGAGCGAAATCGTGGACGAAGCCGAAAAGCTTACGCAAGCGGGCGTGCGGGAGCTGACGCTGCTCGGGCAGAATGTGAACGCCTATCATGGCGAGGGCGCCACGGGCGGCGTGTGGTCATTGGCGCGGCTGCTGCGGCGGCTGGCGCAAATTCCCGATATCGCGCGGTTGCGCTATACCACCAGCCATCCCCGCGATATGAGCGAGGATCTCATCGCCCTGCATGGGGATGAGGAAAAATTGATGCCCTATCTGCATCTGCCATTCCAGGCCGGTTCGGACCGGGTTCTGGCGGCCATGAAGCGCCGGCACACGCGCGACGACTATCTGGAGCTGGTGCGGCGCATCCGCGCGGCGCGCCCGGACATTGCACTTTCCACCGACATCATTGTCGGTTTCCCCGGCGAGAGCGATGAAGATTTTACCCGCACGCTCGAACTGGTCAGAGACGTCGTGTTCGCGCAAGCCTATTCGTTCAAATTCTCTCCCCGTCCGGGAACCCCGGCGGCGGCAATGGCGAATCAGGTTACCGATGAGGTTAAATCGGCGCGGCTCCAGCAGGTGCAAGCCCTGCTCCGCGCCCAGCAATCGGCCTTCAATGGCGCGTGTGTCGGACGCCGGCTCCCGGTGCTGTTCGAGCGCGCCGGGCGCAGCCCGGGACAGCTTGCCGGGCGCTCGCCCTACAGCCAGGCCGTGCATGCCATTGGCCATGACGCACTGATTGGTGATATAGTCGAGGTTGATATT
The DNA here is from genome assembly GCA_022567275.1 of Pseudomonadota bacterium. Classification (GTDB taxonomy): domain Bacteria; phylum Pseudomonadota; class Alphaproteobacteria; order Rhizobiales; family Methyloligellaceae; genus UBA2767. Next base: position 1,455 of record JADFHH010000138.1, read on the forward strand.
ATCGCCGCGGGACCCAATAGTCTTGAAGGCGGTATTGTGGGCGCCTTAAATGAGGGCACACAAGACGTAACACCCGCATCGCAACCAGGCACTGATTGGATAAGTTGACCACCCAGGATAGTTTAACTTCCCCGAACCGGCTTGTTGTTCGCCTCGAGGACAATCGGCTGGCGGCAGAATTGTTTGGCGAATATGACGCCAATCTCGCGCTGCTGGAAGAACGGCTCGGAATAGAAGCCGTGGCCCATGGCAATGTGGTGACGCTACGTGGCGCCGAGGCCTCCTGTGCGCTCGCCAGGGAAGTGCTGGAGGGGCTTTATGGCCGGCTGGAGACTGGCGAGACCATTGGCCCCGGCGATATTGACGGCGCCATACGCCATGCGATGGCCGCCCCGGTGCAGGACGATGGCGCCGGCCAGAAGCAAAACAACAAAATGGAGCAAATCCGTACCCGCAAACGGCTTGTTACCGCGCGTTCGCCCTTGCAAAGCGCCTATCTGGCGGCCATGAAAAGCAAGGATATAGTGTTCTCCACCGGGCCCGCCGGGACCGGCAAAACCTATCTCGCCGTCGCCTTCGCCGCCGCCCTGCTTGAGCGCGGCGAGGTGGAGCGGCTTATTCTTTCGCGCCCGGCAATCGAAGCGGGAGAGCGGCTGGGGTTTCTTCCCGGAGACATGCGCGACAAGGTCGATCCTTATTTGCGCCCGCTTTACGACGCGCTCTATGACGTGCTCCCGCCGGAGAAGGTGGACCGCGACCTCGAGACCGGGGCCATCGAGATCGCGCCGATCGCTTTTATGCGCGGACGTACGCTGTCGCATGCGGCGATTATTCTCGACGAGGCGCAGAACTGCACACGCATTCAGATGATGATGTTTCTGACCCGCATCGGCGAGGGCTCGAAGATGGCCGTGACCGGCGATCCGACGCAAATCGATCTTCCCTCAGGGCAGCAATCCGGGCTCACCGGCGCCATCAGCCTGCTTGGCGATATCCCCGAGGTTGCCCACATCGCGTTCACCCAGGCCGATGTGGTGCGCCGGGAACTGGTCGGTAAAATAGTCGCCGCCTATGAGAAGGTGAAATAACGCCGATGGGCGCTATGGACATTTCACCGGCAATACGCCCGCAACTGGTGGTGGATATTGTGCGCCTCGCTGGCGCGTGGGAGGACGTGACGGACGAATCGCTTGCGCGCGCCGCGCGCGCGGCATTCGTGGCAGTGCGCGGGGATGCGGCCCCAAGCGAGGTCTCCTTGCTGCTGACCGACGACGCGCAGATGAGCGCACTCAATAAAAGCTGGCGCGGCGAGGACGGTTCCACGAATGTCCTGTCTTTTCCGCTCGATGCGCCGCAAGACGGGGCCGGCCCCGAGGCGTTGGGCGATGTGGTGCTGGCCTGTGAGACGGTCGCGCGCGAGGCCGCCGAGTATGGCGTCGCGGCCGGTCAACATGCCGCCCATCTTGTGGTGCATGCACTGTTGCATCTGATGGGCTATGATCATATCTCCGATCAAGAGGCGGAAAAAATGGAACACCTTGAGGTGTCTATTCTTGGCTCACTCGGGCTTGCCAACCCCTATTCCCTGCAATCTCCGGCAGATGGTGAAGGACAGTGAGCGAATCTCCCATCATACGTGACGCGTCAACGCCGGATACGGCCGAGGAGAGCTCGCCATCCGAGCCTGAACCCGACAGTAGCGGCCCGGGCTGGTTTGCCAGACTGCTGGCGTGGTTCAACATCGGCGATGCGCCGGAAGACACGCGTGAAATCATCGAAGAGGCGCTGGAGAACGAGGAAGGCACCGCGCAGAGCTTTTCGCCGCAGGAACGTCTGATGATGGGCAATCTGCTGCGCTTCGGCGCCCGCCGTGTCGAGGACGTCATGGTGCCGCGCGCCGATATCATCGCCATCGACAATTGTGATTCTCTGGCGCAGTTGTTGCAGGTTTTCCAGCGCGCGGAGCACTCGCGCATCCCCATTTACGAGGGCACGCTCGACGACCCGCGCGGCATTGTGCATATCAAGGATTTGATGTCGTGGATTGCCAGCCAGGCCCAGTCACAGGCAAAGGCCGGGGCGGCCGCGCCGGAACGCAAATCAGGGAAAAGCAGATCGCCGGCGGGCGTCAAGTCTGACGCCATTCAGCTTGCGAGCGTCGATCTCTCCAGGACGATCGCCGACGCGCGAATCAGCCGCGAAATATTATATGTGCCGCCCTCTATGCCAGGGCTCGATCTGCTGTTGAGAATGCAGACTACGCATATTCATCTCGCCCTTGTCGTGGATGAATATGGCGGCACCGACGGGCTGGTCTCGATTGAGGATCTGGTCGAGGAAATTGTCGGTGAGATCGAAGATGAGCATGACCGCAATGGCGCGCCGCTGATCACGGACGATGCGGATGGCGAGCTGATCGCCGACGCCCGTGCGCCGATTGACGAGTTAGAGCAACGGCTCGGATTATCCCTGCTGCCAGCCAACCGGGAAGCCGATGTGGATACGCTTGGCGGGCTGGTCTTCGCGCTTGCGGGTTGCGTGCCGGTGCGCGGTGAGTTGATTCGCCATGACAGCGGCATCGAGTTCGAAGTGCTGGACGCCGACGCGCGGCGGATCAAGAAACTGAGAATTCACCGCAAACCCGCCGCCGGTAAATCCTGAACCAAGACGCAATTTCCATGCAGCGCTTCGCCCTTATTTTGAGCCATCTGACGGGCTGGCGGCGGATGGCGGCGGCGTTTCTCGCTGGCGCGATATCCGTGCTTGCCATGGCGCCGTTGCATCTCTGGCCGGTGCTGCTGGTCACATTCCCTGCTTTTGTCTGGCTGCTCGATGGCTGTTACGCCAGGCAGGGGACAAGCCGCCCGGCCTTGCGCGCAGCCGCGAGTACGGGCTGGGCGTTCGGCTTCGGGTTTTTTCTCGCCGGGCTGTACTGGATTGGCCGGGCTTTTCTTGTCGAAGCCGAAATATTCGCCTGGCTCATGCCCTTCGCTATTATCCTGATGCCGGCAGGGCTGGCGCTGTTTTTCGCCGCCGCCGCCGTCCTGGCCGGGCCGTTATGGCGCCCTGGTCCGGCGCGCATCGTGGCCCTCGCCCTGGCTCTGGCGCTGACGGAATGGCTGCGCGGGCATGTGTTGACCGGCTTTCCGTGGAACGCGCCTGGTTATGCGCTCACCAGCACCGATGCGATGATGCAGTGGGCGTCCATATTCGGCCTGTACTCGCTCAATCTGCTCGCGGTGCTGATCTTCGCGGCGCCTGCCGTGGCATGGGGGCCCGGGTTGGCACTGCCCGCTTCCCCCATCAGACGCTTCGGTTTTCCGGCCCTGATGCTGGTGATACTTGCGGGCGCGACCGGGTGGGGGCAGTGGCGGCTGCAAAATACGCCCATAAGTTTTGTCGAAGGCGTCAGCTTGCGCATCGTGCAACCCAACATCGCGCAGGAAGACAAATGGCAACCTGAAAACCGCGCGGCGATTTTCCAGCGTCTTATGGAACTCAGCCGCAACGGCGTGCCCGGCGCGCGTCTCGATGACGTCACGCATTTGATCTGGCCTGAATCGGCGCTGCCCTTTCTGCTTGCCGAGACCCCCGAGGCGCTCGACGCCATCGCCGCCATGCTGCCCAAGGGGGCGGTGCTCATCACCGGCGCGGCGCGCGCCGAGCGCCATGTGGATTCCGCGACGGGTGAGACAAAACGCACCGACATTTTCAACTCCCTGTTCATCATGGACGAAAACGCGAAACTGTTGAGCACTTACGACAAGGTGCATCTGGTGCCGTTTGGCGAATATCTTCCCTATCAGGATTTTCTGGAATCGATCGGCCTGCAACAGCTCGCCCGGCAAATCGGCGGCTTCGCGGCCGGTTCGGGGACGCGGATAAGGGTGGCCCCCAACATTCCGCCCTTCGTCGCGCTGATTTGTTACGAGATCATTTTCCCCGACGCCATCAGAGAGCAAGGCACAAAGCCGCAATGGCTGCTGAACCTCACAAATGATGCGTGGTTCGGCGACAGTCCCGGCCCCGCCCAGCACTTCCATCAGGCGCGGGTGCGTGCGGTTGAGCAGGGGCTGCCACTGGTGCGTGCCGCCAACACCGGCATATCGGCGATTGCCGGCCCC
>JADFHH010000139.1 GCA_022567275.1 Pseudomonadota bacterium
CCAGATCGGTGGTGTAAACATTGAAACCGTCGGACTTCAGCATCAGCTCGATGCTCTGCGCCGTTGCGCTGTCTTCCTCGATACTAAGAACCCTCATTTTAAAACCTCTTTGCCCCAGGCCCAACAGCGGGCGGTTGTTCCCACTCATCCAGGCGAAAGCCGCCGTGACGTGAAATAGTTAATACCAGTCAACAAATTAGTTTCTAAACATTAACAAATCCTGATCATTTATGAAGACGCTTGGCTCACAGACAAAAAACCCCGGAGGGGCCGCGCAAAAAAACGGCGCTGCCGATGATCTGTTCCGTGCCATGGGTGCGGTCGAAGTGAGATGGCGGTGACGGCATATTGGCGTTCTCGCTGATTCAGGCGCCAAGCCTGGATCTGGTTTCGTGTTGATGACGAGGCCGGGGAACGCTGCTCTGAACGGCAAAACGAATCACTTCATTAACCAATCAATAGCAAAATAATTTCATCACGACCAACCCGCCGGGATCGATTTGGTTTACCGGGCCTTAATGTCATCAGGGCACAATCGGGACAGGGGGAAGCCGAAGAAGCTTGAGAAGGGCTTCGAGGCTCCAGGAAAATGGAGAGTTGCGTGCAGGCTTTGCTTAGCGAGATTGCCGCTGTGCCGGGGGCTGAAATCTTTGGCCGTGTGCGGTCCATACGAGGTTTGCTGGTTGAGATCGCCGGCCCCGTCAGCGCCATGTGCGTGGGGTCGCGCGTGCGCATCTCTGAAGCGCTGCATGGCGGCGTCACCTGCGAGGTCGTGGGCTTCCGCGATGGCCGCGCGCTGGCGCTCCCCTTCGGGCCGCTTGAAGGCGTGCGCATGGGCGCCAAGGCTGTCGTGCAGCGCGCGGCGCCCGTCATCCGGCCCTCGAACGCCTGGCTCGGCCGGGTCGTCAATGCGCTGGGCCAACCTATCGATGGCAAGGGGCCTTTGACCCATGGTCCCGACAGCTATCCGCTGCGCGCCAGTCCGCCGCCGGCGCATCGGCGCACACGCGTTGGCGCGCCGGTCGATCTGGGTGTGCGGGCGCTCAACTCCTTCATCACCTGCTGCAAGGGCCAGCGCATGGGCATCTTTTCCGGCTCCGGCGTGGGCAAATCGATCCTCCTTTCCATGCTGGCGCGCTACACCCGCTGCGATGTGTCGGTCATCGGCCTGATTGGCGAGCGCGGCCGGGAAGTCAAGGAATTCATCGAAGACAATCTGGGCGATGACGGGCTGGCGAGATCGGTCGTCGTCGTCGCCACCTCGGATGAGGCCGCGCTGATGCGCCGCCAGGCCGCGCATTTGACCATGACGCTGTCGGAATATTTCCGTGACCGGGGCCAGGACGTGCTGTGCATGATCGACAGCGTAACCCGCTTCGCCATGGCGCAGCGCGAGATCGGCCTGGCGGGCGGCGAGCCGCCAACCACGAAAGGCTACACGCCGACGGTATTTTCCGAGCTTCCCCGGCTGCTGGAGCGGGCCGGGCCAGGCACCGGCAAAGGCTCTATTACCGGCCTGTTCACCGTGCTCGTTGAGGGCGACGATCTAAATGAGCCGATATCCGATGCGGTGCGCGCCATTCTCGACGGTCACATCGTCATGGAGCGTTCGATCGCCGAGCGCGGCCGCTATCCGGCCATTAATGTTCTGAAATCCGTTTCGCGCACCATGCCGGATTGCATTTCCGAAGAGCATCGCCCGCTGGTGAAGCGGGCGCGCCAGTTGATGGCCACATATTCCGATATGGAGGAGCTTATCCGTCTTGGCGCATACCGGCAGGGATCGAACCCGGAAGTCGACGAGGCGATAAGATATCAGCCGATGCTGGAGGCGTTTCTGAGCCAGGGCAAGAACGAACAGACGTCAATCGAGGACGGATATGCCGAATTGGCACGAATATTGAGTACGAGTGAGTCGCAGTCAGAAAAAAGTGAGGGTACTGAGTCATGAGGTCGAGAAAAACACTGATACAACTCCGCCGTTTCGAGGTCGATGAACGCCGGCAAATCGTTGCCGATATCGAGACCATGATGGTGGATCTCCAGCAAATGGCCGTGGATCTTGAGCGCCAGATCCAGGCCGAGCAGGAACGCTCCGGGGTGGATGACGTCAATCATTATGCCTATCCGACATTCGCCAAGGCGGCGATCCAGCGCCGCGATAATCTGAATCATTCAATTGGCGATCTGGAAACCAAACTCGAAGAATCCCGCGATCTGCTGTCGGAAGCCTTCGAGGAACTCAAGAAAGTCGAACTCATCGAGGAGCGCGACACAGAACGCGTCCGCGCCAAAACCGCCGCGCGCGAACAGGCGGAACTCGATGAAATCGGCGGCCTTATGGGCAGTGCGATCCTGGCGGGCGACAGCCGTTAGATGTGATGTCTCCGTAGGTTTTCTATTCTGTCCACCGGAAAGTAGCCGGCGCGTACGCGCTCTCCCCAATGCCGTACCCCCCGGATACCAGGTGGTGAATATCAGACGATGGACGAAGCATCCAATAGCTTGGGCTCCTGACTAAAACAGGCTGGGTTGCTCTATGTGATCCAGGCGAATGACGCCATTAATGAGCCAAGTGTCGGGATGCAGCGAATGCGTGCCCATAGCGAGTAGCATACCCTTAGCTGGATAATCTATGCCGAACGTCCTGGCCATCCTTTTAAGAACGTCCGTTTCCGACATGTGCTTACGCCAGTTGAAAAATGTGACTTCTGTTTCCCAGTCCTGGCATGTGCCTTCGCGAAGTCCATCTGTGGTCTCATAACGGTACTTGAATCGGTATGGTGCAGGTTCATACGGTAGAAGAGGTCTTGTATGGAACATATCCGCTTGTGATAGTGCTTCTCTGAATTTCTTTTTTTCAAGGGCAAGTTCGGAAGCTTCCTTCTTCTCCCAGAAAAACTCCTGAATTTCGGCTTTCAACAGGGCGAGGCTCCGTCCGGCGGCTCGTTCCTTATGCAAGCTGGTGGTAATCAACGGAGCCAAGAATTTTTGCCGCTCGGATTTTCGAAGTTGGCCTACTATTCTAAGACTCTGATTGTCTACCCGTCTGCTCTCGATGCGCGAGTCATCTCTTGGTCTACGCCACGTGAATTTTATGCGGTCCCAGCGCTTGAATTTTTTTGCAACCTCAAGTGAACGAAATGCAACGGGATAAAGCCGCAGCCAATTGCCATACAAATCGATGGCTGCACAGCAAACGGTTTCTCCATGCTTCTGACCCACTTGGGGTGCAGCTTTGATAATTACAATGGCTTCTGATTTACCCGTGGAGGGCAATGGTTTCTTGGTGAATTTTGTCGTTATGACCAATACCGTCCGCTATTTCCGAGATTATATCGATGTGCCTGACATCTAAATCAATTGATTCCATAAGTTTATTGGCAACTTGATCACGATGGCAACTCTTGTGATCTTTTTCGAAACAAAGCAAACAAGGAACTTCAGTTTCTATGAGTTTCGCTACCCTGCGGAGGTCGTCGCAAGCGACGTCACTCTCTAATTTCTCAGCATAAATATGGTGAAATAGCGTTGTATTCCCTGATCTTGCGGCTAACCGCCCGTTCTTTGGGTTTCCCAAGCCTTTAAAGTGAACGTATTTTATGCCGACTGGATTAAGGGCCGCTTCCAATTTCTTTTTTGAAAAACCAGGCTTGCGCGAAATGGGTAAATCTCGCACGTCGACTAGAACGGAAACGCCAGCATTCTGAAGAGTGGTTATGAAAGCCTCAATGACGGAGCCCTCGTAGCCAATCGTATAAAGGACATTACCATTCATTATCGTCTCCTAGCTGCTCATTTTTGGCATAGACGCAATCAAACATCAAATCTGCACGACCGTCTTGAGCTTGGCTCGCGGGTGGACTTCGTTCTGGGAGAGCACCGGGGTTTGCGGGCGGAAGCGTTCTACGATCTGGCGCACGAAGGCACGGATGCCGGGGCTGGTGAGCAGCACCGGCGCCTCACCCTGTTCGCTCGCCTCCTCGAAGGCCGAGCGCAATTCCTTGACGAACTCCTGCAAACGGCTCGGCACCATCGCCAGCTGCCGGTCGTCGCCCTCGCCAATGATCGCTTCGGCGAATTCCTGCTCCCATTGCGGTGACAGCGTCACCAGCGGCAGATAGCCGTTCGGACCGACATATGAGGCGCAGATTTGCCGCGCCAGCCGGGCGCGCACATGCTCTGTCAGGGGCTGAACGGACTGGGTAAATCCGGACGCTTCCGCGATCCCCTCCAGAATGGTCGGCAGATCGCGGATCGAGACGCGCTCGCCGAGCAGCGTTTGCAGGACGCGCTGTACGATCGAGGCGCTGATCTGCGACGGGACCACGTCATCGAGCAGTTTTTTCGATTTTTCCGGCAGCCGGTCGAGCAACGACTGCATCTCGCCATAGGACAGCAATTCCGCCATATGCTGCTTGAGTATCTCGGTGAGATGGGTGGAAATGACGGTCACCGGGTCGACCACCGTATAGCCCTTGAAGACGGCTTCATCGCGCAGATCGGCGTCGATCCAGGTGGCCGGCAAACCGAAAGTCGGCTCGCTCGTGTGATGGCCGGGCAGCTCGATCTGCTCGCCATTCGGGTCCATGGTCATATATTGTCCGGGGAACAGGGTGCCTTTGCCTTCCTCGACCTCTTTCACCTTGATGACATAGTCATTGGGCGCGAGCTGCATATTGTCGAGAATACGCACCGCCGGCATGACGAAGCCCATGTCGGATGCAAGCTGACGCCGCAGCGCTTTTATCTGTTCGGTGAGCTTGTCGGTGTCGCCATGGGGATCGTTGATCAGGGGCACCAGCCCATAGCCAAGCTCGAGCCGCAATTCGTCCATGTGCAGGGATTCGGATATCGGCTCTTCGGATGGTTGCGACGCTTCCTTGGCTTCACTCTGTTGCACTTCGACTTCCTGTTCGGCCCGCTGTTTGTTTTTCACCGCTGACCAGGCGAAGCCCCCGGCGATGGCGGACAGGGCGAGGAAGGGAATGACCGGGATGCCCGGCAGCAGGGCCATGCCCGCCATCACGAAAGACGACATGCCGAGCGCCTTGGGATAGCCCGAAAGCTGGCTCACCAGCGCCTTGTCGGCGGCGCCGTGAACCCCGGCCTTGGAGACCAGCAAGCCGGCGGCGGTCGAAACGATAAGGGCGGGGATTTGCGACACCAGCCCGTCGCCGATCGTCAGCAGCGTGTAGGTCTGCCCGGCTTGAGCCATTGACAGGCCGTTTTGTCCCACGCCGACAATCATGCCGCCGATAATGTTGATGAAGGTGATCAGCAATCCGGCGATGGCGTCGCCGCGCACGAATTTCGAGGCGCCGTCCATGGCGCCGAAGAAGGCGGATTCATCTTCGATTTTTTTCCGCCGCGCGCGCGCCTCGTCCTCATCGATCAAACCGGCGGACAAATCCGCATCGATGGCCATCTGCTTGCCCGGCATGGCGTCGAGGGTAAAACGCGCCGCCACTTCGGCGATCCGGCCCGAGCCTTTGGTGATGACGACAAAGTTCACAATCACCAGAATGGCGAAGACAATGATGCCGATGACAACATTACCCT
>JADFHH010000140.1 GCA_022567275.1 Pseudomonadota bacterium
CATCAGGCCCCTCGTGTTCGTGGGTTCCCTCGCCTTTCCCGCCATTTTCGCCGGGCTGATCGCGGCATCGGGCTACACCGCCGCCCTGCTAACCGTCGCCGCCGCCACGTTCGCGACGGGCATTTATGTTTATATGAGCCTGAGCCGTGCGCCTCAAAACAACCCACCCTCCCCTTGACGGGGAGGGGAATCATGGCCACCTAAACGCCAAGCCGCTCCTTGAGCGCGCCGGGCAACATCGAGGGCGTCGGCAGTACGGCGACGCCGGCCGCTTCGAGCGCCTTTTTCTTGCCCGCGTAAGTGCCCTTGTCACCCATGACAATGGCGCCGGCGTGGCCCATTTTTTTACCCGGCGGCGAGGCCGCTCCGGCCAGGAAGGCGACAATGGGCTTCGACATGCCCCGGGCATAGTCCGCCGCCTCTTCCTCCATGGAACCGCCAATTTCGCCGATGAGGGCGACCGCTTGCGTCCTGTCATCTGCATCGAGACACGCAAGGGCAGCGAGCGCGTCAGTGCCGATGACGGGATCGCCGCCGATGCCGATGAAGGCGGAAATGCCAAGACCGGCCTGCACCAGATCGAGGCACACCAGGGTGCCGAGACTGCCCGAGCGCGAGATGACGCCGATGCATCCGGGCTTGAACACGCGCGCATTAAAAGCCGGCATGAAGCCGACGAAACATTCGCCCGGCGTGACGATCCCGGCGGTGTTCGGCCCGATGACGGATGCTCCGGCCTCGCGCGCGGCCGATAAAAAATACATCACATCATGGACCGGCACATGCTCGGTCAAAATGACGATCTTTTTTATCCCCGCTTTCAGCGCGTCGAGCACGGAGGATTTGACGCCCGGCGGCGGCACGATCACGCAGGCGCAATCGATTGGTTTGTCCTGATCTTTTGCCGCATCCACCGCCGATCCCCAGACCGGCAGCCCGAGATGTTCGATCCCCGCCTTTTTCGGGTTCACGCCGCCGATCACTTTGGTGCCATATTCGGCCATACGCTGCGACCAGAATGTCGCCTGGCGGCCGGTGATGCCCTGCACGAGCACGCTCTCGGCCCCGCGAACGATCATTTCGCCGCCTCCACCGCCGCCTTCACCGCCGCGTCCATCGAGGGCAACGGCTCGACACCGAGCTTTTGCTTCAGCATGGCTCTGGCCTCGTCCTCGCCGGTGCCGCCGAGCGCCCAGCACACCGGCACCCGCGGGTCCACCTCATCCCACGCCTCCAGCACGCCGCCCGTCATGACATCGGTGCGGGCGATGGCGCCGCAGAAATTTATCAGCAGGGATTTTACGCGAGGGTTGCCCAGCACCACCTCCAGCGCCTGTTTGCCGAGCACGAATGCGTTGCCGCCGATCTCCAGGAAATTGGCCGGCGCGCCGCCATAATGCGAGATGGCGTCCATGGTGGTCATGGTCAGCCCGGCACCGTTCGAGAGCACCCCGACGCTGCCCTCGAGCTCGATATATTTGAAACCGATTTTTTGTCCGCGCCGCTCAAGCTCGGTGAGCTTTTCAGGCGTGCCAAGCTCAGCCAGTTCCTGATGGCGGCGCAGGGCTGAATCGTCGAGCGTGAACTTGCAATCAAGCGCGATAATTTTTCCGTCTTGCGCTACGACCAGCGGGTTGATCTCCATCAGCTCCGCGTCGTTGTCCGCATAGGCCGTGTAGAGTTTTGCCAGCACATCGAGCAGCTTTTCGCGCGCCACGCCGTCAATTTGGGGAATCGCGGCTTGCAGCGCACCGGCTCGCAACCCTTCGCGGATGTCGATGGGAATACGCACCAAAGCGTCCGGGTGCTGTTCCTCGATGTCCATGCCGCCATCCTCGGAAAACAACAGCAGCGGCCCCTTGGTGGCGGCATCGTTCAGCACCGCGGTGTAAAACTCTTTCGCGATCCGGACCTGCCGCTCGACCAGCACGGATTTTACCGGATGTCCGGCGATCTCCATGCCTAGGATGCGCGCCGCTTCGTTTCGTGCTTCCTGCGGCGTGTCAGCAAGGGCGATACCACCGGCCTTGCCCCGCTTGCCGGCGGGCACTTGCGCCTTGACCACGCACGGGCCGAGTTTCTCCGCCAGGGCGGCCGCTTCCTCCGCGTCAAAAGCCAGGCCGCCATCGGGCACGGCGATGCCGGCGGCCTTCAGCAGCGGTTTTGCCGCGTGTTCCTCGAAATTCATACCCTCACCCGCCCCCTGAGCCGCGCCTGTTATTTTCCGTATTTTTCCCAATAGCCGCCGAACAGCTCATTCTCGCCCGGCTTGTCCTCGGGGATGGTCGTCACCAGATGGGTGATGTTGAGAAAACAGCGATAGTTCAGATTATCGGTGATGGAGTTTCCCTGCCAGGTGCCGCAGCCCATCGACAGGGTGAAGGGCAGGCCATTGTCGAAGCCGCCGCCATTGCCAAAAGTGTGCGCCTGATTGACCAGCACCCGCACCACGTCGATCTCCTCGGCCAACTCACGGGCATGATGCATATTTTGCGTATGGATGCCGATGGAATGGCCTTTTCCCAGATGATCGAGAATTTCCGCACCGATGCGTTTGGCTTGCGTGAAATCCTTGGCCCGGTAGAGCGTGAGGACCAGTGAAAGCTTTTCATCCGAAAGCGGATGGTCTGGGCCGATGCCGGTTTCCTCGACCATGAAAAATTTGGCGGATTTCGCATCGCCGCCGAGGCCAAAGGCCTGCGCCAGCACGGCTGCGTCCCTGGCGATGATGTCGCGGTTGAGTTTCCCCTCCCGCCACAGCACCTCGACGATCGCCCTGCCTTCCTCTTCGCTCGCCAGATAGCCGCCGGCGCGGACCAGCGCGGCGAGGGCGCTCTCGTAAATTTCATCGACAATGATGAGCGAATTCTCCGATGAGCACGACGTGGAATTATCGAAAATTTTCGAGGCGCAAATTTTTTCCGCCGCGTCATCGAGATCGGCGGACGCGTCGATGATGACGGGCACATTGCCCGCCCCCACGCCAATCGCCGGTTTGCCGGATGAATAGGCGCGGCGCACATTGTTCTGGGAGCCGGTCACCACCACCAGATCGGCCGCGCCCATCAGTTGCGCCGTGGACTCGCGGGTGACGGGCTGGGGCAGTATTTGCACCAGATCGCGCGGCGCGGCGATCTTGGAAAGTTCCGCGCGCATGGCCTCCACCGTCGCGCTGGTCGCGCTCCAGGCCAGCGGCGAGGGCGCGATGATGACGGCGTTGCCGCCCTTGATGGCCATCATCGCCTTGTTGACGGGGGTGGCGGAGGGATTGGTCGCGGGCGTGACGGCGGCCACCACGCCGACCGGCTTGGCGTATTTCACCAGCCCTTTCTCAGGCAATTCCTCGATGATGCCGGTGGATTTGACGCGCATCAGATCGCGCAGGGTGCCGAAGGTTTTTCGCTGGTTTTTTATAATCTTGCTCGCGACATCGCCAAGCCCGGTGACCTCGACCGCAAGCTCCGCAAACGCCCTGGCGTTGTCCGGTTTATACAGCGACCAGGCGAGCGCGGTGACCGCCTCGTCCAGTCTCTCCTGGGATGCGCTTGCGAATTCTCTCATCGCCGCGCGCCCGCGCGCAATCAGTTCTCCCGTCACATCTGGCTTCATTCCACTTGACCCAAAATTTTTTCATTTCCGCTTGCACGAACAGGATTATCGCACCTGGACTCAAATTGACAGATTTCATCAATCTCGTAAAACGGGGGCGTAAGCTTGCAAAGAGAAAAAAGAAATCGAGGATGCCATGACCCGAATGACGCCCAGTGAAGCTTTTGTCGAAACCCTGATTGCCCAGGGCGTCACGGAAATATTCGGTATTGCCGGTTCCGCCTTCATGGACGCCATGGATTTGTTTCCAACCGCCGGCATCCGCTTTATCCCGACCGCGCATGAACAAGGCGCGGGGCATATGGCGGATGGTTATGCGCGCGCAAGCGGGCGCCATGGCGTGTGCATCGGCCAGAACGGTCCCGGCGTCACCAATTACGTGACCTCCACGGCGGCCGCCTTCTGGGCGCATTCCCCCGTCGTGGTCATTACCCCGGAAACCGGCTCGGTGACCCAGGGGCTGGGCGGGTTTCAGGAAGCCCATCAGCTGCCCTTCTTCGAGGAAATCACAAAGTATCAGGCGCACGTCAACAATCCCGTGCGCATGGCGGAGCTGACCGCGCGCGCCTTCGACATGGCGATGTCCGAGCGCGGCCCAGCACAGCTCAATATTCCGCGCGACTATTTCTATGGCGATTTCGATTATGAGATACCGCAGCCTAAAACCATTTTGCGCGGCCCCGGCGCGGATGAAAGCCTCGATGAAGCGGCCGGCATTCTGGCGGGCGCGAAATTTCCCGTCATTATCGCCGGCGGCGGCGTCATTTTCTCCGATGGCGTCGATGAGGCGGTGGCGCTCGCCGAAGCCCTCGATGCGCCGGTGGTGAATGCCTATCTGCACAATGATTCATTTCCCGCAAGCCATCCCTTGTGGTGCGGGCCGCTCGGCTATCAGGGGTCCAAGGCGGGCATGAAACTGCTGGCCCAGGCGGACGTGGTGCTGGCGCTCGGCACCCGGCTCGGCCCGTTCGGCACCCTGCCGCAATACGAGATCGAATATTGGCCGGAAAAAGCGAAAATCATTCAGATCGACACCGACCACAAGATGCTCGGCCTGGTGAAGAAGATTTCCTGCGGCATCGTTGGCGACGCCAGGGCTGCCTCCAGGGCGCTCGCCTACCGGCTCGCCAACCGAAAACTCGCCTGCACGGCCAACAGGGAGGAACGGCTGAGGGAGATAAAAAAACAGAAAGACGCATGGGAAACCGAGCTCGATGGCTGGGAGCATGAAAAAGACGTGTGGAGCCTCGAGCAGATCAAGGACTCGCCTTATATGCATCCGCGCCAGATGCTGCGCGCGCTTGAAAGCGCCATGCCGGACGATGTGATGGTGTCCACCGACATCGGCAATATCTGCTCGATCTCAAACTCGTATTTGCGCTTCAACCGGCCCAATTCCATGTTCGCCGCCATGAGCTTCGGCAATTGCGGTTACGCCTTCCCGGCGATCATCGGGGCCAAGGTGGCGGCGCCCGAGCGCCCGGCTGTCGCCTATGTGGGAGACGGCGCCTGGGGCATGAGCTTCGGCGAGATACTGACCTGCGTGCGCGAGCGGATCCCGGTGACGGTGGTGGTCTTCCACAACAAGCAGTGGGGCGCCGAGAAGAAGAACCAGGTGGATTTCTACGGCAACCGTTTCCTCGGCACCAACCTTGAGAACCCCAGCTTCGCGGAAATCGCCCGCGCCATGGGCGCCGAAGGCCGTGTGGTCTCCCATCTCGGCGATGTGGGCGAGGCCCTGGAGAGGGCCTGCGACGCCCAAGATGACGGCAAGACGACGATCTTGGAAGTCGAGGTCACCCAGGAACTCGGCGATCCGTTCCGCCGGGACGCGCTGAAATACCCCGCCCGCATGCTCGAGAAATACAAGCACACCGACGTCCCCGAGGGCGGCGTCAATTAAGCGCGCCGGTGCTTGTTATAAGATGAGCC
>JADFHH010000141.1 GCA_022567275.1 Pseudomonadota bacterium
AGGGTGAGGGGGGCCGACCGTTGTTTTGACACTCAAACAGCCCCTTCGGGCAGTCCAGCCTTGCGCGCATGCTTTGAAGCTTCATCGGCCACCCTGGCCGGGTCCGCGTCATAGACGACGCGCTCCTCGCCCGCGAGCACGACGAAGCGTTTGCCGCGCATGCGGCCGATCAGCGTCAACCCCGCTTGTCTTGCCAGATCCACGCCCCAGGCGGTGAAGCCGGAACGCGACAGCAGTACCGGAATGCCCATCTTGACCGTTTTGATAATCATTTCCGAGGTCAGCCGCCCGGTGGTGTAAAAGATCTTGTCCTCAGGCCCGATATCGTTCAGCAGCATATAGCCGGCGATCTTGTCGACCGCGTTGTGACGCCCGACATCTTCAACGTACAGCAGCGGCTTGTCCTGCTTGCACAACACGCAACCATGAATGGCGCCGGCCTTGAGATAGAGCGATGGCGCGGTGTTGATCTTCTTTTGCAGCGCGTACAGCCAGGAGGTATGGACGCGCGCCTTCTTGTTCAGTTTCACGTCCTCGAACGCCTCCATCAAATCGCCGAATATGGTGCCCTGGGCACAGCCGGATGTCCGCACCTTCTTTTTCAGTTTCTCCTCATAATCGGTCTCGCGCTCGGTACGCACCACGACCACGTCCAGATCATCGTCATGGTCGATTGACGTAATCACATCGTCGGCGCGCAGCATGTTCTGGTTGAACAGATAGCCTGTCGCCAGCAGATCGGGATGGTCGCCGATGGTCATCATGGTGACGATCTCCTGGGAGTTCAGGAACAGGGTCAGCGGCCGCTCGGTGACCACCGAGGTTTCAATCTCCACGCCTTCCTGATCGCGGCCGCGAACCGGGACGGAGAGCCTGGGGTCGTCCGGGCTTGGCTTGAGAGTGAATTCTTTTAACTGGCGTGGCGGCATGCCAGGAGCTTAGAGCATTATCGGGTCAAACAGAATTGATTGTTGATTATCTGGACTATGCCCTAGCAGTCGAGGAGAACCTGTTTGCCCGATCCGATCATGGCGTCGGTACGGATGCGATCCACCAGGCCCAGACACGTCGTGACCTTGGCGCGCAATATCTCGAAGTCGACCGGCTTGGTGATATAATTGTCGGCGCCAAGTCTCAAGCCCGCGATCACATGTTCCCTGTCCGCCAGCGCGGATAAAAAGATAAACGGCATCTCCGCCGATATCCCGTGGTCGGAGCGAATTTCTTTCAGAAGCTCATATCCGTTCTTGCGCGGCATCGTGATATCGCAGATCACGAGATCTGGCCGGTGCCGCAGGATTTGTTCCAAACCCTCCTGTCCGTCGCAGGCTTGCAACACCCGGAATCCTTCGTCTTCAAGCTCCTCGACGACATCCTCCCGAAGCTGCGCCTCGTCATCGATGCAAAGGATTGTGGCCGTCATTTGCTGCTCCTGTAGCGCAAAGCATTCATCTGTCCCGCCGCCTGCTGCTCCGCGTCACCGGCAAGGGCGGGGCCGCGAATGGGCAAGCAGAGCGTGATCAAGTTACCTTCACCCTTGCCACTCTCAACATTTATCGTACCATCATGTACTCTACTAAGGTTTTCACCAGGTTAAGACCGATCCCCGTTGCCGCGATTCCTGTAAATGTTTTTGCCGGGAAAAGCTGATGGAACATGTTCGGAAAATCATCCTTAAGAACCATTCATGCGGCACACTCTCCGCGCTCGGCAGCATTGTCTGGCAGGCTCGTTTCACACAACACGCGATTGCGGCCAGCATGTTTGGCCGCGTAAAGACAGGCATCGGCACGCTTGATGAGGGATTGAGCGCTATCGTCAAGATTAAGACATCCAACGCCTATTGAGAGTGTGATCTGGCCCATATTCTCTCCGGTCGACCTATGAATGAGTTCCTTTTTCACCATCGACTGGCGAATCCGTTCGGCTACCTCTACGGCACTCTCCAGACTGGTATTTGGCAAAATAACAACGAATTCTTCACCGCCGTAACGCGCAACGTGGTCGCAATCCCTGACTGTTTTCTGAAGTGTGGCGGCAACCAGCTTGAGCGCCGAGTCGCCAACCTGGTGGCCGAACGTGTCGTTGAAATGTTTGAAGTGATCGATATCGATCATGAAGAAACACAATGGTTGGTCCAACTTTTTGGCCTGGGCAATTGTCTTGTCGAGCGTTTGGTCGAAGCATTTGCGATTGGCAAGCCCTGTCAGGGAGTCTGTCAACGAATCCCTGCGAACCGATTTGAGTTCTCCCTTGAGTTGCTCGACTTGCCTGCAGGTTTGCGCAAGGCGCTGTTTGAGATCAAGGTTGCCTTGTCCCTTTTCCTTCATTGTCTGAATAAGGGTTGCAAGCACCGTCTTGATTTGCTCGGGATCGGATCCCTCGCCCATACGCGAGCCGGCTTGTTCAAGAGACGCACCAAATGTATCGCTTGACTCGACCGCCTCCTGAATGATCTCCATAATATTGTCAATCTGGCCTTCGAGCTTGCTGCCGACTGCCTGGACGTTGTCCTCTTCGCTGCTTGCACGGGATTCATCCTGTTTGATACGGTCCATCTGCCGCAGGCTCGCTTGAACCGTCGCCAGCATCATCTCGAAATCGATCGGTTTGGTCAGATATGCATCCGCACCGTCTTTGAGGCCAGCCAGAACCCGTTCCTTGTCTGCTAATGCAGTAAGAAAAATGAAGGGCATCCGGGCGAATATCCGGGCGTGCTGCTCACGAATTTCTTTCAACACCTGGTAACCGTTTTTCCGCGGCATGTTGATGTCGCAGAGTACGAGATCCGGCTCGTGCTTGAGGATCATCTGAAGGCCCACATTGCCGTCACAGGCTTGCTTAACATCATAGCCCGCGTCTTCCAGCTCTTCGACGATGTTTATGCGAAGCTCGACTTCGTCTTCAATGCACAGGATCGTAGCCATGGTGTGTTTCTTGCCTTCTCTTCGAATACCCTAAGGTTATGACCCTAAGCCACCTTTGTTTCCGCCTGTGGTGACAGATCGGGACCCGCGATTGGCAGGCGGATGGTGAAGGTGCTGCCCTCGCCCTTCTTGCTCTCGAGATTGGTCGTGCCGCCATGCATCTGCACCAGGGTCCTCGCCAGGTTGAGGCCGATGCCGGTGCCGGCAATGCCGGTCGATGTCCTGGCGCGGAAGAAGCGTTCGCCAATATTGTCCAGCTCGTCCGCATCGATGCCGATGCCATAATCGCGCACCGAGATCACCACCTGGTCCCCTTGCGTGCGCGCCGTGACCTCGATATCGGGAGCGTCCGGCGCATATTTCACCGCATTGGAGAGCAGGTTGGCGAGTATCTGTTCCACAGAACCGCTATCGGCCTGGATGGTTTCAGGAAGCTCCACCAGATCGCAGGAGATGACATGGGTTTCAGAGATCTCCTGCTGGCGCGTACAAACCTCCTTCACGACTTTCGAGATATCGCAGGGTTCGATCTTGATCTCGATCTTTCCTTCTTGCATGCGCGCCGCGGCGAGCGTGCTGTCCATCAGCCGCGTCATGCGTCTGACCGCGGCTCTGATCTTCTCGATCCTCTGGTGGGCATCGTCGGGCGTGAAGCGGCCCGAATCCAGCCGGCTCTTCAGCCGCTGCGCGGTGCTGTCTATGATGCTGAGAGGCGTGCGGAATTCGTGGCTGGCCATGGAAACGAACTGGCGCTGAAGTTCGTTCAGTTCCTTCTCCTTGCCCAATGCCTCGTTCAACTCTACAGCTTTGGCCTTCAGCTCCTGTGTCGCCATATCGACCAGCTCTTGCAGATGGTCGCGGTGGGTGATGAGTTCCTTCTCCGCGCTCTTGCGCTCAGTGATGTCGTGGGTCACGACCAGCAACCGCGGCTGGCCGCCGATCTCGACTTGCTCGCCCGACACCAGGACATCGAGCAGCCGGCCGTCTTTGGTCCGGAACCTGGTTTCCAGCCTGCTGACGGAGCCCTCCGCGCCGATCCGGGCTACAAAACGGTCCCGCGACGAGGCATCGGTCCAGATGCCGAATTCAAGCGCCGAGCTTGCCATGGCCTCCTGGCGGCTGTAGCCGAGCATGGCGCACCACGCATCGTTGACATCGATATAGGCGCCATCATCCGGACTGGAAATGACCATGGCCACCGGGCTCGCACGGAACGATTTCGACAACAGTTCCTGGCTTTCCTGCAGCTGGTCGCGCTGGCGAACAAGTTCGGCCTGGGCGCGAACCTCCGCCGTCCGGTCGGCGCCGGTGCCGCGATAGCCCTTGAAGACGCCGGCCGCATCGAACACCGGCGTTCCGCTGATCATCCAGTGCTGTTTCTCGCCATCGTCGTTTGTTATTGCGTATCTGAACTCGCGGAAGGGTCTTCGCGCCTCCAGATCGGCCAAGTGAGAGTCCCAATCCGCCACGCTATCCTTGGAAACTTCATGGCGCGTCTTGCCTAGAATCCGTTGCTTGGGCACTCCCGTCACTTGCGTAAAGCGCTCCGAGAGATAGGAGAAGCGTAATTTTTCGTCGCATTCCCAAATCCAGTCGGACGAGACTTCCGCAATGTCCTTGAAGCGCTGCTCGCTCTCGCGCAGCTCCACCTCGGAGTTTTTCTTCGCCGTGATATCTATAAAAACGCCGCGGAACATCATCGCATGGCCATCTTCGACGACAACGGAAGACACATCGCGGACCCAGACCTCGCCGCCGTCCGCGGTCATTATCCGGTATTCAAAATCATGGTCCTCGCATCGCCGGGCCGATTCATTGCAAATCCTGATGGCCTCCTCCCGGTCATCGGCATGAATGACGTTGACCCGGAACCCTTCCGCATACCAATCCTCGATCCGATAACCGAACAGGCCAACCGCCTGAGGTCCGACATAGATAAAGCGCATGGTCTTCGGATCGAATTCCCAGGGCACCACATTGGTGCTTTCGACCAGATTTTTGAAGCGCCGCCGGCTGGACTCAAGCTCCGCTTCCCTGCTCTTGAGCTTTATCAAGGTTGACTTGAAGACCGCATAGGCTTTGGCGACGGCGCCGATTTCATCGTCACTATAGACTTTGACCTCGACCGACATATCGCCCGCGCTGAGCGCTTCAAGCCCGGTGACGATCTCGTCAAGCGGACGCGAAATGCTCCGCCTCACCATGAAAACAGCGACAACCGTTCCGACGATCAGGGCAATATCCGTTAACGCCACCAGCAGTTTAAGCGTGAACAGTTCGTGCTGTTCCACCGTTTTCATCGCGCGCTCGGTGAATTTTTCCACCTGGAGAAGCATTTTCTCCAGCTGGTGATCGAGGTCTTCTTCCTCGGCTTCGATCCTGGGCAACAGGATGAGAGCCTGTTCGAGCTTGCCCGCATCGATCAGCTTGAAGGTCTTCCTGGCCAACCGGTCGTAGTCCTGGTGCTCTGCGTCAAGCTTACCAAGCATTTTCAGTATGTTCCGGTATTGTTGCAGATCTACCACCGGCATGCTGGAATCAAGGACACGCCGGACAATCTCTTGCAACTCGATGAATTCTTGTTCGATCTTGCCAGTGAGACCCTCGAATATC
>JADFHH010000142.1 GCA_022567275.1 Pseudomonadota bacterium
GGAAAACCGATAGAAATCTGGTTCCAGAGCCTGCCCTCGGGCTCGACCCGGGGGACGAAGCGCGGATCGGGCAGAAGAACGGCCTTGTCCGCCTGTGGGCGCGCAAGGGCACAAGGCCGCGCCAGCCCGCCGACCAGCGCTACCAATCAGCCTATCTGTTCGGCGCCATCTGCCCGGCACGCGGCATCGGCGCGGCCCTGATGATGCCAAAGGCCAACACCCATGCCATGCAGGCGCATCTGGACGAGATCTCCATCCATGTGGCCCAAAACGCACACGCTGCCGTCTTCATGGACCGGGCCGGATGGCACACAACGGGCAAGCTGAAGCTGCCTGCCAACATCACGATTCTCCTGTTGCCGTCGCGTTCACCGGAGTTGAACCCGGTCGAAAACATCTGGCAGTATCTGCGCCAGAACTGGCTCTCGAACCGCGTCTTCCCAACTTACGACGCCATTCTGGACGCGGGATGCGAGGCCTGGAACAGGCTGATCGCTCAACCGGAGACAATCAAATCAATCGGAATGAGAAAATGGGCCCACGTCGTTTAAAGATTACCGCCGCTGGTATTAGGTCTGCGTTGCATTGCGGTCTCTGTTTTTGCGCGTCGTGCTTTGAGCGGGTGTTGCGAAGAGGTCCGTGTTTCGTGCACACGCGCAGAAAGCCCACATTGTTTGGCGGAGGCATTTATCGCAGGCCTGCAGGTAAATGCTACCGCAGAGTTGAAATGAGGGTCGCTGAAAATGTCAGAAAAAAGGTGATTATCGGAAAAGGGGGATGGTATTTGTCGGTCTTCCAGTATCGCACCCACTGGCTCAGGTCTTTCCGCAGATAGAAGCCACATCCTATCTCTCTCTCATGGCTCAACATCACGTTGCAGAAGGGCATCTAGAAAGGTTTGGGATATCCGAAAAGCTAGTGAGTGGAGGTGCGGAGTAGGGGAAATTCCCTACTATGGATAGGGATCTCTTTGTGAGGTCTAACATCTGTCTTAGGACACAATTCTGGACAGAATGAAAATGCCCCCTTTAGAGGCCTCAAACCCGCAAAAGACTCACGTTTTTTGGTGTATATGAGGTGGCACTGAAAGTGGTAATAAGCACGCCCCTTGCGAAGTGACAGGAGTTTGCAATTAATTGCAAATGCACGGCTTTGACTGACCTTTCGTCCCAGCACTCACCCGTCTCTCACTTCCGATAATACCCAATTATCACGACCTAAAGCTGATCTGCGCAATTCTGGAACCGTTGCGGAATAATGTCCGCTTATATGAGCTGAGAACGCCGGTCTCTGACCCGCCGATTTACGGCCGTTGTCAGGGGTAGAGCTGCCATTGGATGCAGGGTCGGCTGCTATGCGCTCAAGAACTGCCGCTCTGGATGCCTGGCATTTTCGGCTCAAATTGACCCTACTCGGACATCACCCGGCATCCTGATTTTGGCCATGTTGAGCGGGCCGGAAGGCGCGCGGCGCGCCAGCTCCCGTCCGGCTTTGGAAAACCAGGGCTTGCAAGCGATAACAGTTTCCATGGTGCGGCAGCGTGACTATAAGAACAGCGGTCGCAGACGAAGGCAAACTGGAGCAAACCACATCCCCTGTCGCAAGGTTGTTCAATGATGGCGCAGCTCGTTCGCGCACAAGCAGGAATGGTCGTCGCGCCGCACCACTTAGCGGCCGAAGCCGGTTGCGCGGTCCTGCGCGAGGGCGGCAATGCAGTCGAAGCGATGATTGCCGCATCCGCCACGATTATGGTGGCTTACCCGCATATGAATGCGCTCGGCGGCGACAATTTCTGGCTCATCAGTAAAGGCGGCGGACCGCCGATTGGCATCGACGCCGCTGGCCCGGCAGCCGGGATTGCCGACATTGGCTTCTACCGTGACCTCGGCCACACAGAAATTCCCTCGCGCGGTCCGCTCGCGGCGCTGACGGTTGCCGGTGCGGTTTCGGGCTGGCAAGCGGCTCTGGAAATCAGCGCCGGCTGGGGCGGAAGAATGCCGCTCGACCGTTTGCTTGAGACCGCTGCCGGCCATGCCCGAGACGGCGTAACGGTGCCGCATACCCTTCACGCCAACGCTGCTTCCAAACGCGGCGAGCTGGAGGACATCCCCGGCTTCGCGGATGTGTTTCTCCCCGGCGGGGCGCCGGTGGTGGAAGGGACCCAATTCAAACAGCCGCGCGTGGCCGCGACGCTGGAGCGCTTGTCACTGGCGGGTTTGGATGATTTCTACCGGGGCGATCTCGGCCGCTCCATGGCCAAGGACTTAGAGGCGGCGGGCAGCCCCGTCCGCTTGGGCGATTTGGAGGCCTACAACGCACTGCCCGTGGAGCCCCTGTCTCTCGCACTGGAGCACGCCCGTGTCTACAACATGCCGCCGCCGACGCAAGGTCTGGCGTCGTTGATTATTCTTGGAATATTCGAGCGCCTCGGCATCGAGGCGGCTGACGGCTTCGACTATGTGCATAGCCTCGTGGAGAGCGCCAAGCAAGCCTTCCTGCTTCGCGACGCCCATGTCACCGACCCCGCTTATATGGATGTCGATCCAGCGGACTTCCTGAGCGCGAACGCGCTCGATGAGCGCGCCAACGCTATTAACCCCGACGCCGCGCTGGCCTGGCCGCAGGAGGCGAAACCCGGCGACACGGTGTGGCTTGGGGCAATCGACTCGGCCGGCAACGCAGTGAGTTTCATTCAAAGCGTCTATTGGGAGTTCGGTTCTGGGCTTGTGCTGCCTGAAAGCGGTGTGCTGTGGCAAAACCGGGGCACCAGTTTCGCTCTGGACGACGCAGCAGTAAACGCTCTGAAACCCGGCCGCCGCCCGTTCCACACTATACAACCGGCCCTGGCGCTATTCTCCGACGGTCGCGTCATGCTCTATGGCGCCATGGGCGGAGAGGGCCAGCCGCAAACCCAGTCGGTGATCTATACGCGATATGCCCATTTCGGGCAGGACCTGGCGCAAGCTATAAGCGGACCGCGCTGGCTGCTGGGCCGCACCTGGGGCGCGGAGACCGCAAACCTCAGGGTCGAGAGCCGCTTTGCCCCGGACGTAATCGAGGCCCTGCGGGCGGCCGGTCATGAGCTTGTGGTCGTCGGCGCATTCGATGCAGTGATGGGGCATGCGGGCGCACTCGTGCGTCACCCGGATGGGTCCATAGAGGGTGCCTCCGACCCGCGATGCGATGGAGCTGCGGTCGGCTTCTAAAGCGTTCTCACCAGCCGATCGCCTTCGGCAGCCAGGTGGCGATCGCCGGGAACTGGAACAGCAACACCACCGCAATCACTTGCAGCGCGACATAAGGCATGACGCCCACATAGATGTCGCGGCTCGAAACTTCCGGCGGCGCCACCCCTTTCAGGAAGAACAGCGACCAGCCGACGGGCGGGGTAAGGAACGAAGTCTGGAGCACAAGGCATACCAGAATGGCAATCCACACCATATCGGCGCCCGTGGCGTTAAGGATGGGCAGAAACAGCGGTAGAACAATATAGGAAATCTCGATCCACTCCATAAAGAAACCCAGCATGAACAGCAGGAACAGCATGAAGATGATGTCTGCGGTGGGCCCGCCCGGTATCAATTCAAACAATTTCAGAACCAGTTGATCGCCGTCGAGGCCGCGGAACGCGAGCGAGAAGGCCTGGGCACAGATCAGAATAAAGAACACCATGGCGCTGATCCGTAGCGTATTTCGCACCGTTTCCGTCACCACCCGCCAAGTGAGTCTGCGCGCAAAGAAGGCGACCAGAATGCTGCCAAGCGCACCAATCGATGCGGCTTCCGTCGGCGCGGCGACACCGCCAATGATGGAACCGAGCACGGCAATTATCAGCCCGATCGGCGGCACGACGACTTTTATGAGTTTGACAAGCAGTTGGAGTTTGGAGAATTGCGCGCGTTCCTCAGCCGGTATTGCCGGCGCCATGTCTGGCCTCAGCCAGCCCACCATGAGCAAATACACAACATAAATGGCAGCGAGCAACAGGCCCGGGATCATGGCCGCGGCAAAAAGCGTGCCGAGCCCCTGGCCAAGAATATCCGATAGCAGAATGAGGACGAGACTTGGCGGAATAATCTGGCCCAGCGTACCCGATGCGCAGATGGTTCCGCAGGCCAGCGACTTGGAATAGCCGCGCCGCAGAAACACCGGCAGTGTCAACAGCCCCAGCGTAACGACCGTGGCGCCGACTATGCCGGTAGAGGCGCCCATCAGCACGCCGACCAGGATAATGGCCAGCCCCATACCGCCGCGCAGGCCCCCCATCGCATAGCCGATTACATCCAGCATATCCTCGGCGACCTTCGATCGCTCCAGCATCACGCCAATGAACACGAATAACGGGATCGCCATCAGCGTATAGTTTTCCATCAACCCGAAAATGCGCAGCGGCAACAGGTTGAACAGCGTCATGCCGAAGCCGAGATAGCCAAAGAACAGTCCTGACGTGGCCAGCGCGATGGCGACGGGAATACCGATGAAGAGCAGCCCGAAAAAGCTCAGCCCCATCAAAATGGCGAGTGTTTCATTTTCCATCTCAAGCCCCGCCTCTCAGAAACAGCGTCGAGCGGATGACGTTGGCCGCCGCCTGCACCGCCAGAAGAATAAATCCGAGCGGTATAAAGGCGCGCAACAAGAAGCGGTATGGCAGACCGCCGGGGTCCGGCGAGCCCTCGCCGATGGAATAGGCCTGGTAGACGAAATTGAGGGAGAGCTTAATGACGATCAGCGAGACGATGACCATCATAATTGCCGCTATCAAATCGATAACCGCTTGTTGTTTCGGGCTGAACCCATCGAAAAAAATATCGACCCGCACATGATCGCCATGGCGAAGGGCATAGGACATGCCGATGAGCGCGATCGGCGACATCAGGTGCCATTCAAGCTCCTGGAGAGACATGGGCCCGATGCGAAGAAAGTAGCGCAAGAGAACATTGAAGGCGACGATCAAGACGATCGCCAGGCAAATCCACGCCGTTGCCTGCCCGATCCAGTCGGTGAAACGGTCTATCGCGTCCACTGCCGACCCGGCTAGACCACCCGATGTTGCAGCTTTTCCAGTCATCCCCCCCCCCAAACG
Source organism: Pseudomonadota bacterium (assembly GCA_022567275.1). GTDB lineage: Bacteria > Pseudomonadota > Alphaproteobacteria > Rhizobiales > Methyloligellaceae > UBA2767. Next base: position 5,084 of record JADFHH010000142.1, read on the forward strand.
CAGCCCGGGTCGATCTGGCGGCTAGCACCGCAGGCTGCGAGTCCACCCAATAAATATTGATCGATGAAATTTAGCGGAAAACGGCACCGGGGTATACCGGCGCCGTTCCAATCGGTGCCGTGTACCCTACCCGCTTACCGCCTTCATGAAGCCACCCTCGCTCAGGCCCTTCCAGACGTCATGCATTTTCTTAAAGCTCATGAAGGACTCATGAACCTTGCGTGTCGTTGCGTCCGCCGCGGCGCCGGCTTCAAGAACCTCGGCGGTTTTTATCTTCAGCGCCGCGACCACGTCGGTCGGCAGCGGCGAGACCTTCACGCCATAATTCGTCACCAAATCGGTCAGCGCGTCGCCATTGAGGGCTTCAGCCGAAGTATGGGCAATGATGTTCGCGGAAGCCGCGACGCATTTCACGATCGCCTGAACATCGCCGGGCAATGCCTCGAACGCCTTC
>JADFHH010000143.1 GCA_022567275.1 Pseudomonadota bacterium
GATGCCGAGGCCCGGGTCGCGCGTACGGTCGATGCGCAGAACCTCCGCGCCCATGTCCGAAAGCAGCATGGCGCACATCGGCAACGGGCCGATCCCGGCGATCTCGATCACCTTGTACCCGGCCAGCGGTCCCATGGTAGTCACCTCCTGGGTGAAGTCCCGCGCCTAGTCGCGCCCGGCCATGAGACGCAAGGGGTTATAGGTCAGGGTCGTCTCGCCCTTTTGGTTGACTATTTTGTTGAAAGTGCGCACCAGGCCGCGATTGCCTTTGCTGGTGGCGCGGACCTCGGTGACCTCGCATTCCACATGGATGGTGTCGCCGGCAAAAACCGGTTTCAACACATCGAGCTCCATGTTGAGGAAAGCGAGGCCCGTCTCCTGCATGGTCGCCTGGATGAGCAGGCCTTCAGCGAAGCAATAGGCGAGCGACGCCGGCGCGACCCGGCCCTTGATGGAGGAGCGCTTGTCAAGAAACTCAATGTTGGTGAACAGCACCTCGACCATGCCGGTACAGTTGACGAAATTGATGATGTCTGTCTCGGTCACGGTGCGGCCGACCGTCTTGAACTTGTAGCCGACCTCAAGCTCGTTCCAGTAAAATCCCAAACCCACGGTTTCCATACTCTTATTCCTTGTCTTGCAGAGGGGTCTTGTCTTGCAGGGTGGCGCCGCTTGCGGCCATGGCCTCGATTTCGGCCTCGCGCAATCCGGCCTCCTTGAGAATCTCCTCGCTATGCTCGCCGAGCCGGGGCGCGAGCCGGCGAATGCTGCCCGGCGACTTCGACATGGTGATGGGCACCTGCGTGGTGCGCAGTGTCCCTTCGCTGGGATGTTCCATCAGCCGCCAGAAGCCGGCCGCCTTGAGATGGGGGTCTTGCGGCAGGTCCTGAACTGCGATGACCGGCATGGCCGGAATGCTGGCGGCGTCCAGATCGGCGAGCCATTCCGCGGTGCTGCGGGTAGCGATGATGGCGGCGAGTTCGGCGTAAAGCGCATCGATGTTCTCATTGCGCGCCGCGACACTGGCAAAGCGGGGGTCCGCCGCCAGATCGGCACGCCCGGCCAGCTCGAAGATGGCCGTCCAGTGTTTGTCGAGATACGGCAGTACCCCCAGATAACCGTCGCTCGTGGCGTAAGGCCGGCGGTCCGGCGATAGCGCGCGGGGGTAGCCAGCGGTGCCGAGCGGCGGCTCGAAACTCAGACCGTAGAGATGTTCCACCATGTTGAAGGCGACCATGGTCTCGAACATGGGCACCTCGATGGCCTGGCCGGCGCCGGTTCGCTCGCGGTGGAACAGGGCCATGGCGATGGCATAGACGGTGAACAGCGAGGCGGTCTTGTCGACAATCGGCGAGTTGACGTAGGCCGGCGCCCCATCGCGCCCGCCTTGCACGTCGGCGAGGCCCGAGGCCGCCTGGATAATATCGTCGAGGGCCGCCTTATGGTGGTAGGGGCCGGCGCGGCCGAAGCCATAGGCCCCGCAATAGATAATCTCCGGGTTGACCGCGGCGATCTCGTCATAGCCAAGACCCAGCCGGGCGATGGCCTGGGGCCGCATGGAGTGGACGAAGACGTCCGCACTCGCGGCCAGCCGCAGCAATACATCGCGCGCAGCTTTTTGCTTGAGGTCGAGCACCAGGCTGCGTTTGTTGCGGTTGATATTGAGGAACAGCGCCCCCATTCCGGGATGGCGCGCGAGCCCGATGGTCCGGACAGCGTCGCCGTCCGGCGCTTCGACCTTGATCACGTCGGCCCCCATATCGCCGAGGATTTGCGTGGCAAAGGGGCCGAGCAGCATCGCCGTCAGGTCGAGTATTCGAATTTTGTCGAGTGGGCCAGCCATGGTTTCGACTCCAGCGCGCTCTAATAGGATTTCGGGAGGCCAAGCACCTTTTCGGCGATATGGCACAGGATGAGCGCGGGGCTTACCGGTGCGATGCGGGCGATCAGCACCTCCCGCATCAGCCGCTCCACGTGGAATTCCTTGGCATAGCCCATGCCGCCGTGGGTCATCACAGACTGGGTGCAGGCCGCGAAGCCGGCTTCGGCGCCGAGATATTTGGCGGCGTTGGCCTCGGGGCCGCAGGGCTCGCCACTGTCGTAGAGTTGGGCTGCGTACATGGCCATCAAATAAGCCGCCTGCAATTCAATCCAGTTCTTCGCCAACGGGTGCTGGATGGCTTGATTCTGGCCGATGGGCCGGCCGAACACGACCCGGTCCTTGGCGTATCGGGTGGCGCGCGCCAGCGCGTTCTGGCCGATGCCTACGGCCTCGATGCCGATGACGATGCGTTCCGGGTTCAGGGAGTGCAGGAGGTATTTGAAGCCCTTGCCTTCCTCGCCGATGCGTTCGTCGAGCGCAACTGGCAGACCGTCGATGAAGACCTCGTTCGAATCGATGGCCTTGCGGCCCATCTTGTCGATCTCGCGCACGTCGCAATAGTCCCGGTCGAGGTCGGTGTAAAACAAACTCAAGCCATCGGTCGGCCGTTTGCAGTCCTCGCGCGGTGTGGTGCGGGCCAGCAGCAGAATCTTGTCCGCCTGGCGCGCGGTGGTGGTCCAGATCTTCTTGCCATGTACGACGTAACCTTTGTTGGTCCGCTCCGCCCTGGTCGTGAGGTTGCCGGTGTCGAGGCCGGCGTCGGGCTCGGTAATACCGAAGCAGGGCATGACCTTGCCCTTGGCCAGATCCGGCAGCCAGCGCGCCTTCTGCTCCCCGGTGCCGAACACGGTAATGGAGTTGGCGCCGAAAATGTGGATGTGGATGCCGGATGCAGCGCTCATGGCGCCCGGGGAGCCGGCCACCGCATGCATCATGACCGCCGCTTCGATGACGCCCAGGCCGGAGCCGCCATAGGCTTCCGGCAGGGTGATGCCGAGCCAGCCCCCATTCGCCATGGCCTGGTAAAACGCATCCGGAAACTCGCCCGTACGGTCGTGCTCGAGCCAGTAATCGTCGGCGAAATCCGCGCAAACCTTCTCCACATTGTCGCGGATCGCCTGCCTCTCCGGGGTCAACGAAAACTCCATGTTATTCCTCCCAATTCCTCCGGCAAATCCGGGCCGATCCGTCCAGACGCGCAATGTGCCATCGCATATAGGATAGGCAGTCCGCCAGATCAAATCCCCTTGCGGCCGAACGCGCGTTCCAGCGCGCCGACGCAATCCGGATTGACCAGTGAGGAAAGATCGCCGGGATCGTCGCCGAGATAGGCGGTTCTGACCACCCGGCGCATGGTTTTCATGTTGCGGGTTTTTGGCAATTCATCGGCAAAGACGATCTCCCTGGGCCGGAAGGGGGGTCCCAGTCCGGCGACGACATAGTGCGAAAGTTTTGCCGCAAGGGCTTCGTTGGCCACGGTACCCGGCATGGGAACACAGACACACAGAATAGCGACCCCCTTCAGATCGTCCGGCACCGCAATGGCCGCCGCATCGGCGATCTGCCCCGATTCCATGAGCAGCGACTCGATCTCCGCCGGGCCCACGCGCTTGCCGGCAATGTTGATGGTATCGTCCGAACGGCCATGGATGAACCATATGCCGTCTGCATCGATGGTGGCCCAATCGCCATGGCGCCAGACATCGCGATAGCTCGACCAGTAGGTCTCGATGTAGCGGTCGGGATCGCGCCACAGGCCTTGCGTCATTCCGATCGAGGGTTGCGTCAGCACCAGCTCGCCGACCTCCCCGGCGGAAACCGGGCGGCCATCCGCGTCGAAAACGCGGGCTCCCATGCCGGGGACCGGTCCGGTAAAACCGCACGGCTTGTTGGGGTGTATGACGGTGGTGGCGAGGATGGCGCAGCTCACTTCCGTGCCACCCGATATATTGAGCAACGGCGCTGAGCCGCAAATATGCTTTTGGCACCAGTTCCATGCATCGGGCGTCCAGGGTTCGCCGGACGATATCACGATGCGGATGGCCGAGAGATCGAGGCGGGAAATCTCCTGCAAATCATTCATCATGAAAGCGCGAACCAGCGTCGGCGCGATACCCAGGTAACTGACCTCCAGGTCCTGGGCGATGCGCAACAATCGATTTCTGCCGCCGGGAAAGTCCGGCGCGCCGTCGGCCAGCACCAGGGTCGCTCCCGCCTGCAGAGATGACACGATGGACAATGTTCCTATCACCCAGCCGAAATCCGACATCCAGAGAAACCGGTCGCTCGCTTTGAGATCGCCGATGATCGAGAAATCCAAAGCCGCCTTGGTCAGAAAACCGCAATGGGTCATCACGACCCCCTTTGGTTTTCCGCTGGTGCCTGAAGTGTAGGCCAGAGTCAGCATCGCTTCGGCGTCGAGTTGTGCTGTATCCAGCGAGGGTTCGCTCCCGCGCAGCAGCTCATCCCAGTCGACGTCCCGTCCCTCGGTCCAGGGGGTTTCGATCCCCATATGCGAAAAAACGATACAATGCTCGACGCTGGTCGCGCCGCTCAAAGCCGCATCGAGATTTTGCTTGAGCGCGACCGTCTTTCCCGCCCTTGGCATCCCGTCCGCGGTGATGACGAGTTTGGCGCCCGCGTCTTCGAGGCGCGTTCGAATAGCGCTCTCCCCGTAACCGGAAAACAATGGCGAGGAGACAGCGCCGATCTTGGCGATGGCCAGATAGGCCGCGACGACTTCGGGAACCATCGGCATGTAAATCGCAATCCGGTCGCCCTTCTTGATTCCGAGTTTTCTTACGAGAATTCTTTCCCGACTTTATGCCAACGAGCCAGCAATGGCCAAAAGCTTCAACAACGGCCGTAGGTACGCCGCCTTAGACATTCCGTCAGCCAAAAGAGGAGGAGCACAGTGAGGGACCGGCTGCTAATCGCATTGGCCGCCCTAGCCGCGCTGGCTTGGGCGATATTCGTTGTCTGGGGTCTCTTGGAGCCATACAGCGAGGCAACGCGATGGGTCGCTCTTGTTCTCGGAATAATCTCGGCACTCACTTTTCTTGTGCTAGCTGTGTTGGGATGCCGCTGTCTGGGCATTAGGAGGGAGGCCTACGAACCTTCGCCCTATGGGCTCGTTGTTGGCGCAGCTCTCGGGCTCATCATTATTGTCCCCTTGGCCACGTACGCATACGTTGGTGAGTATATAGTTGCTCGTGACGAGTATGTCCGTGTCCTTTCGGAACTCTTATGGGTATTTGGAGTCGTCGGCGGGATTATCGTGTTTCTTCTAATAGTTGCGGGAATTGTCGTGTGCATCCGCGGTCGGCACGACGAAGACGACGGCTCAACGGATCCGGTGCCTCCAGCACCGGTTCGCAAGAAACCGGATCCGTGGATGTACTCCCAGGAGTGGGCAAAAGCGAACGGCGATGTGATCACATGGGACAACCCTTCGATTACGGTCTGGGACCCGGTCACGAACTTAGAGGAGTCCCGATTCGACGTTGTTGTAGGTAAGGAGTATCGGATTGAAGTCGAGGTCGGGAATGGGTCGGCAATTACGCCCGTGCAGGTCGAGTGCGCGGGAGCGACTATGACCGTTTATTCGCGGATAAAAGGTATCGGCGGTCCAGTGGAGGAAT
>JADFHH010000144.1 GCA_022567275.1 Pseudomonadota bacterium
GCTGCAACGCTTCCATTATTTTCACACATCAGTTCAGAGTGCACGAATGCAGGAAATGAAATTACAGGACCTCAAACAAAAACCACCCACGGAGCTGTTGAGTTTCGCCGGTGAGGTCGAGGTGGAAAACGCCAGCACCCTGCGCAAGCAGGAGCTGATGTTCGCGATACTCAAGCAGCTCGCCACCCGCGACGTCGAAATAATTGGCGCCGGCGTGGTTGAGGTGTTGCAGGACGGGTTCGGTTTCCTGCGCTCGCCAGATGCGAATTATCTCGCCGGACCTGACGATATTTATGTCTCTCCCAGCCAGATCCGCCGCTTCGCGTTGCGTACCGGCGATACGGTGGAAGGGTTGATTCGCAGCCCCAAGGAGGGCGAGCGTTATTTCGCCCTGCTCAAGGTCAACCAGATCAATTTCGACGATCCGGAGAAAATTCACCACAAGGTCAATTTCGACAATCTGACGCCGCTCTATCCCGATGAATGGATGTCGATGGAAATAAAAGACCCGGCGACAAAAGACATAAGTGCGCGGGTTATCGATATCGTGGCGCCTTTGGGAAAAGGTCAGCGCGGACTGATCGTGTCGCCGCCGCGCACCGGTAAAACAATGCTCCTGCAGAATATCGCCCATTCGATCACCGCCAATCATCCCGAATGTTTTCTCATCGTGCTGCTGATCGACGAACGCCCCGAAGAGGTGACCGATATGCAGCGCTCGGTGAAAGGCGAAGTGATTGCCTCCACCTTCGACGAACCCGCCACCCGCCACGTCCAGGTCGCGGAAATGGTTATCGAGAAAGCCAAGCGGCTGGTGGAACACAAACGCGACGTCGTGATATTGCTCGATTCCATTACCCGGCTGGGGCGGGCCTACAACACCGTCGTACCGTCGTCGGGCAAGGTGCTCACAGGCGGCGTCGACGCCAACGCGCTACAGCGCCCGAAGCGTTTCTTCGGCGCGGCGCGCAATATCGAGGAAGGCGGATCGCTGACCATCATCGCCACCGCGCTGATCGATACCGGCTCGCGCATGGATGAAGTCATCTTCGAAGAGTTCAAGGGCACCGGCAACTCGGAAATTGTGCTCGACCGCAAGATCGCCGACCGGCGTATTTTCCCCTCCATCGATATCGGAAAATCCGGCACCCGCAAGGAAGAGTTGCTGGTTTCCCCAGAAAACCTCAAGAAAATGTATATCTTGCGGCGCATCCTGAACCCCATGGGGCCCATGGATGGCATCGAGTTCCTGCTCGACAAGCTCAAGCAGACCAAGGACAATAGCGAGTTCTTCGGTTCGATGCAGACCTAGCTGTTGAGTCCTGGAGTGCGCCGCGAAGCCGTTCACGCAAGGCGTCGTCTTTGGCAAGGCCGGCTCTGTTTTCGATCATCTCTCAAGCATGATGCGTTGCCAGTTGCGGCGTTGATGCAGGACACGCAGGAGTTCTACATTGCGCCCTTTGACACGATAGAAAATGAAATAATGATCCTTGTGCGGGATTGAACGTAACCCTGGTTTGTATTGGCTTCTATCCTGACCCTGAGTTTCTGGCTGGCCGGCAAGCGTGTGGATCGTTTCGTCCAGCCCGGCCATATAGGTGCGAAGCTGTGCCGCTCCCCAAACATCAAAAGTATATTGAGCGATGCTCTCCAAATCCTTGCGTGCTTCATAAGTACGCTGGATGGTAGTGCTCATCGGCTGGCCAGAACCCCGGAAACAATAGTGTCCATGGAGTGCGGCTCCAGCTCTCCACGTTCAGCCTGCTGCCAGCCAAGTTCGATCTGTGCTTCAAGCCATTGATCATAGTAGCGGCCGAGAGAGTCACGCTGAATCATCAGACGCAGCGCCTCGCGAATGACTTCCGAGGCGCTGTTATACTGGCCCGACGCAACGTGCGCTTTCACCAATTTTTCCAACTCCGGCGTCAGTGATATATTCAATGCTCACCCTCCAGCTTTGCTGCCATCATATCAGCAGTTCACGTCAATAACAAGAAATAACAATGTTTGTTATTGATTGGGCTCGCGGGGGTGACCCTCGGACGCTTCGGATCATCGCCAATCTCGCTCGCTTGCCCACTTCCATTGGCTTTGATCCGCCTCTCCGGTTAAGACTTGCCCATGATGGCGCGCTCTGACAGCAGCACGATCTTCGCACTTTCGAGCGGGCGCGGGCGCGCCGGGGTCGCGGTCATTCGCATATCCGGTAATTTCGCACGCGACGCGCTGGAGATGTTGACAGGCGGGGTTCCAGAACCGCGCCAGGCCGTGCTGAGGCGCTTGACCGATCCGCACAGCCAGGAGCTGCTCGACGAGGCGCTGGTGCTGTTTTTCGCCGGCCCGGCGAGCTTTACCGGCGAGGATGTCGCCGAGCTGCACATCCATGGCGGACCCGCCGTGCTGGATGGCGTCATCGCCGCGCTTGGGCGAATCGAGGGTTTGCGCGGCGCGGAGCCTGGGGAATTCGCCCGGCGCGCGTTCGCCAATCACAAGCTCGACCTCACCCAGGCCGAAGGTCTGGCCGATCTGATCGAGGCGGAAACAGAGGCCCAGCGGCGTCAGGCCCTGCGCCAGTCGGGCGGCGCCTTGCGCGCCTTGTGCGAGGATTGGCGCGAAAACATCATTCACGCGGCATCGCTGGTCGAAGCGGCGCTGGATTTTTCCGATGAGGCGGATGTGCCGGAGCTGGTCGAGGGACGCGCGCGGCCCGTGGTGCGGGCGCTGCACGATTCGCTTCTCCGCCATCTCGGCGACGCCCGCAAGGGCGAGCGATTGCGCGAGGGGCTGAAGGTGGTGCTCGCGGGCGCGGCCAATTCCGGAAAATCCAGCCTGCTCAATGCGCTCACCGTACGTGACGCCGCAATTGTGTCGCGGGAACCCGGCACCACCCGCGACGCCATCGAAGTGCATCTCGATCTCGGCGGTTATCCGGTCACGCTGATCGACACCGCCGGGCTGCGCGCGGCGTCGGGCGAGGTTGAGCAGCAGGGCATCAAGCGCACCTATGAGCGCGCCGGGCAGGCGGATCTGGTCATTTGGCTGATTGACGGGAGCAACCCGCAATGGCGCCCGCCGGGCGATTTGATAGCGGATGAACACACAATTCTGCCGGTTTTCAACAAGGCCGACCTGGCCCGGCCGGACAAGGCGCACGGCGATATACTGTGCATCTCCGCGAAAACCGGCGACGGCCTGGATGCTCTGATCGGGAAACTCACCGCGCGCGCCGCCAAAATGATGGAGGCCGGCGAACCGGTGATGATAACCCGCGCGCGCCAGCGTATGGAACTGGAGGCCTGCCGTGACGCCCTCAGCGCATTCCTCGACGGCGCACCGCAGGAGCTGGAGTTGCGGGCCGAGGATTTACGAATCGCCGCCCGTGCCTTGGGGCGGGTCACGGGCAGCGTCGACGTGGAAGACGTGCTGGATCGCATTTTCGGCGACTTTTGTATCGGGAAATGACCGGCTTCAGGTAGCAAAAGCACCAGGAAAAACTATCGCGTATATTGCCCTGATTTCATTGACCGAAATGACGCATAAAGTTGTGCCATGCCTCTGGAACTGAGCCATTTGATGCAACTGGCCCTGGGCCAGATAACATCGTTGACCGTCGGCGACCTACCTCGCCCTGTGGCGGAATATTTGAAGTGCCATCCCGCCATTGTGTTCATTGGCCACAAAGAGCTTTTTAAAATACGAAAACGGCACCCAAATATTGAAGTTGCTGAGTTCCAGCATCTGACGTTGGCAGTTCGCAATGGGCTCTATCTGACCGATAGCAGCCGGCAGAATTGTGTCACGTTGATCTATCGAAACCCGGATAACGGCAAGTTGTATCAAGTTGGCCTCAAATCCGCCCTGCAGGGCGGCGAGGTCTGGGTGGCGACTTACCATCGCACCAATCCCGGCAACGCCAAGCAACGCATGAACCAGTCGGCTGTTCTGTGTGGCGGGTTACCCACGAAATAAGACGGGTGCCCGTGGGCTTCGGGCACCCGCTATTTCCGCACATGGTGGGGCCTGCCGGGAACCCCACGTAGCACACTCGTTGCCCTTAAACGAGGCTACGGCTGGCAGATTATTACCGTGTCGCATGTACGGCGATGTAAGTTATGTCGCGACGAATCAATCTATAGCCTCTTATCTTATCATTGTGAATCCCCCATTGTGCAAACGTTACCGTTAAGCGTTTCTCACAGAATTTTAAGTGACTCAAACCCATGGTTTTTCCTGCGTTATACGTGTTTTCCACACCCGCACGACTTTCTGGCGACTTTTGTATCGGGAAATGATGTTTCACGTGAAACATCTCTGTTTCGGTCTTTGACGAAATTCCGCGAACCGGTTAGACCATCGACCCCATGAACAGATTCGATGTCATTGTCATCGGCGGCGGGCATGCCGGTTGCGAGGCGGCCGCCGCCGCGGCGCGGATGGGCGCACGCACCGCCCTTGTCACCCACAAATTCGCGACCATTGGCGAGATGTCCTGCAATCCGGCCATCGGCGGTCTGGGAAAAGGCCATCTGGTGCGCGAAATCGACGCCCTCGACGGGCTGATGGGCCGGGTGGCGGACGCCGCCGGCATTCAGTTCCGGGTGCTCAACCGCTCAAAAGGTCCGGCGGTTCAGGGGCCGCGCGCCCAGGCCGACCGAAAGCTTTACCGCAACGCCATGCAGGCGGAAATCCGCGCCGTGATGGGCCTTGAGGTGATCGAGGCGAGCGTGGCAGACCTGATTGTCGAACGGGGCCGCGTTTGCGGCGTTATTTCGACCGATGGCGCTGAGTTACGGTGCGGCGCCGTGGTGCTGACCACGGGAACCTTTCTCAATGGCCTGATTCACATCGGCGAGAAGCAAATCCCCGCCGGGCGCATTGGCGAATCACCCGCACTCGGGCTGTCTGAGCGGCTGTACGGCATGGGGCTTGAAATGGGCCGGCTCAAGACCGGCACGCCGCCGCGTCTGGACGGAACAACTATTAGTTGGGAGGGCTTGCAAGTCCAGCATGGCGATGACCCGCCGGTGCCATTTTCGTTTTTGACAAAGCGAATCACCCGCCCGCAAGTGCCCTGCCATATCACATTCACCAATTCGCAAACCCACGCGATTATCGAGGAAAACCTTGATGTTGCGCCGGTATATTCGGGCCAGATCGACGGCGTCGGTCCGCGCTATTGCCCCTCTATCGAGGACAAGGTGGTGCGCTTCAAGGAACGTAATGCACATCAGATCTTTCTCGAGCCGGAAGGTCTCGATGACGACACGGTCTACCCCAACGGCATTTCCACATCGCTGCCTGAAACAATCCAGCACGCCTTCCTGAAAACTATTCCGGGACTTGAGAACGCGAAAATAATCAGACCGGGCTACGCCATCGAATATGATTATGTGGACCCGCGCGAGCTGGACCCGGCGCTGCAGGCGAAAAAGCTGCCCGGATTGTTTCTCGCCTGGCAGATCAACGGCACGACGGGGTAT
>JADFHH010000145.1 GCA_022567275.1 Pseudomonadota bacterium
CGCCCTTCATATCGCCCATGCCGGCCGACGGTTTGATGGAAATGCCGCCGGTGTCGAAGGTCACGCCCTTGCCGACGATGGCGACAGGCGCACCGCCCTTGCGTCCCGCGCCGCGCCAGTTCATGACCGCCATTATTGTCGGCTTCGCACTCCCCTGCCCCACCGCCAGCAGCGCCTCCATGCCATGTTTTTTCAACGCCTTCTCATCGACAAGCTGAACCTTGACGCCAAGCTTCTCGAGCCCCTTGAGGCGCGCGGCGAACTCCTTTGGTCCAAGAATATTGGCCGGCTCATTGACCAGATCGCGGGCCAGATTGACCCCCTCTCCCAGCGCCTTGCGCGCGGCAAACGCGCGCCGGGCCGCGGCGGCATCGCTACATTGCAGGATTAGCCGGGCCAAGCCCGTGTCCTTTGTGTCGCCGTCTTTATTATTTTTCGCGGATTTCGTCTTGTATTTATCGAAGCTGTAGCCCCGCAACATGGCCCCCAGCGCCATTTGTGCGGCCTGCTCGCCGGTCGTGGCATGGGGCTTCTTCGGGGGTTCCAGCACCAGCGTCACCCTGGCGCCATCGAAGCTCGACAATTTGCTCCTGATGCCCCCGCCCAGCTCCAACCAGTCCAGATCGCCATAGTCCTTTAACTTGCCCACACCCACTACCAGCAGCCGTGATAGTCCGAGCTTTTCCGGCACAAGAATATCCAGGTAACTCTTCTTTTTTCCCTTGAATTTCCGCTGTTTAGCCGCGCGCGTGATCGCCCCGCCACTGGCCTTGTCCAGGGCTTTTCCGGCCGGTGAAAGGGTTAGCCCCCGTTCGGCGAGAATGACAGCGACACCCTGCTTTACGGGCGCCAAACCGGCAAAGGAAATGGCTGTTATTTTGCTCATAAGGCTGTCCTTTTGGCGTCAATCCGATTGCCGCCGAAATGCATTCGTCATTGTTGCGCGAACAGGCGCAAACCGGGGGTATTAAATCGTGTCTCCCGCGAACGCAAGCCGGGTTGGATTTTGCCGAATTTCCGCCATGTTGGCATGGTGAAAATATCAATCACAGCATGCAGATTGCATCCTGGACCGTACGAATCAAATAATCCGTGCGGCGCCGGCAGACGGGGAGCGTGAGCAGTCTAACATGGACATCTTTGGCCGATATCTGTTTCGCCAGCTCGCGGGGAGCTTCTTGCTGATTCTCGTGACGCTGACGGTCATCCTGTGGCTCGCCAGCGCGCGAAGTCGGCTCAACCTGATAACAGCGCATGGCCAGACCGTCGTCATCCTGCTGAAGGTGATCACCCTCACCATGCCCGCTCTTCTGGGAATTATCGCGCCACTGGCATTGCTGGTGGCCTGTATTTTCACGCTCGACCGGTTCAATAGCGACAGCGAAATTATTGTCATGTCGGCGTCCGGCGCGCGCATCTGGCGTTTTGCCACACCCTGCATTGTTCTGGCCGGTATGCTCTCCCTGTGTCTGCTGGTCTTCTCTCTTGTCCTGATACCGGCCTGCAAACGTCAGTTGCATGCCTACATCAACCAGGTTCGCACCGATTTGATCGCCCAGGTACTTCAGCCCGGGCGTTTTACCAGTCCGGAATCCGGGCTCACCTTTCACATCCGCGACCGTGCACCCAATGGCGATCTGCTTGGTCTGATAATCAACGATTCGCGCGCGAAAGACAGGACAATGACTTACCTGGCGAACCGGGCCCGGATCGTGTCCAGCGACAACGGTTCTTATCTTATCATGAAAGACGGGCACATTCAGCGTCAGGAGAGAGCAAAGAAGGATCAGGGCGTCCAGATCGTCTCCTTCGAGCAATATATCTTCGACATCACGCAATATGGACCCAAATCCGGGGACAGAACCCTGAGTTGGGGCGAGCTTGGTGTGTGGGAACTGATCAACCTCGACCCCGGCAGTGAGATGTACAAGCGCAATCCCGGCCGCGCCAGGGCCGAGCTTCATGAGCGTTTTGCGTCAACGATATACCCTCTCGTCTACATCATGATCGTGATCAATTTTTTAGGTCATCCACGCACCGTTCGCGAAAACCGGTGGGGGGCTATTGTCATGGTGATTGGTATCGCGATTTTGCTGCGCGCGGGGGGGGTCACCGCCATGAATTTAATGAAAACATACCCCTCGGCCATCGCCTTGGTATATGGTATCCCAATAGGTACGATTATCATTGCAGCTTTTACAGCGCACGTTAGAATGGCATCATACGCACGGCTTCGAATCAATCGGAATGCTCTAACTAAGCTTCAGATATTCAACAATAAAATGTTAGCCGTGTTGGGGGTTAAAACTGATCAAAACGGCGGACGCGTGGGATGACCACTGTCGGTACCATTGCGCGCTACGTTTCGTGGCGTTTTATGTTGGCCATTTCCGGCGCAACCGCGCTGTGCGTGGCGCTGATATTTTTTGCCGACATGCTCGACTTGCTGCGCCGTTCGGAGAACGTCGGCGGCAGTTCCATTGCCGCCTCCACACTGGCCTCAATCGCGCTGTTACGGCTGCCTGCAAGATCGGAAGTTATTATTCCCTTCACGGTGCTGATCGGGTCGATCGGAGCCTTCCTCGTGCTCAGCCGGAAATCGGAACTTGTCGTGATGCGGGCGGCCGGCATGTCTGCATGGCAATTTATTCTGCCCGGCGTATTTGTCGCCATCACGCTCGGCGTTTTCATGGTCACCGTTTACAATCCGCTTTCCGCCAGGGCGCGCCTGGCGTCGGAACATCTTTACGCCAAAGTCTTTGATAAAAAAGCTTCATTACTGGGCACCGGCAACGTCGGCGCCTGGTTGCGTCAGGACGGGATGGACGGGCAGTCGGTCATGCATGCCAGGGTTGTCAGCAACCGGGGAATGTCGCTGCGCGGCGTGAGCGTTTGGCAATTTGATAGCGGTAAAAATTTCTTCGAACGGATCGAGGCGAAATCGGCCGATTTGAAGAAAGGCTATTGGCTGCTCAAACAGCTAACCATTAGTGCGGCGGGCCGCGAAACTGTTTTTCATGACCGGTATCTGTTGAGCACGCACCTGACACCGACCCACGTTAATGACAGCCTCGGGTCTGTCTTGTCCCTGTCATTCTGGGAGTTGCCAGCCTTCATCGAACTTGCGGACAAGGCGGGCTTGCCCGCCACGCGGCACAAGCTGCATTACCAGATGCTGCTTTCATTGCCGATGCTGTTGGCGGTCATGGTCCTGCTGGCGGCCACCTGCACGCTGCAATCATTCCGGTTCGGCAATATTCAAACCATGGCCATTGCAGCCCTGGGATCAGGCTTTTTGTTTTTCCTGTTACGTGAGGTTTCCCGGAATATCGGAAATTCAGGGTTGGCCGCGCCGGAGGTCGCAGCGTGGGCCCCTGTGGCGATTGGCGCCTTGCTTACAATCACTGTGCTGCTGCATCGGGAGGACGGATAACTCGTGATGCGGCCCAGGCACATACATCGCGATGCGACCCGGGCGATGACCCCCGCCCGGCCTGCGCACGCATGTACCTGGAACCGGCCGGCGGCGATAGCCGCTGGTCTGGTTCTCGGGATATTGGTTGCGCCGCTCCCCGCGATGCTGCCAAGCGCTGCATTGGCGCAATCCCAGTTCGACATTTCACCCAAAAAGGCCAATCCGGATCTGCCCATGCTGATGCAGGCCGATCAGTTGATCTATGACAACCGGAATAACCGGGTGATCGCGAAAGGGAATGTCGAGATTTACTACAACAAATATGTGTTGCAGGCCGACAAGATCATTTATGACCGCGGCAACAACCTTTTGCAGGCGGAAGGGAATGTCCGGATCAAGGAGCCCAACGGCGCGCTCATCAGCACCAACCGGATTACGCTAACCGACGATTTCCGCGATGGTTTCATCCAGTCACTGAAAATTGTAACCGCGCAGGACGAACGCATCGCCGCGGCCCGGGCGGTGCGCATAAAAGGTGAAACGACCATCTTTGAAAGGGCCGTCTATACACCGTGCAAGCCATGTGAGGATAACCCGGAAAAGGCTCCGTCCTGGCGGATCAAGGCCAAGAAAATCATCCACAACAAAACCGAGGCAACGATCGAGTACAGGAATGCGACACTCGAGATGTTTGGCGTGCCCGTTCTCAAGGTGCCCTATTTCAAGCATGCCGACCCAACCATCAAGCGTAAAACGGGCTTGATGATTCCGCGCATCGGTAGTTCGGGCGATCTCGGCTTGACCATCGAGACCCCTTATTTTATCGCCCTTGCACCGAATTACGATTTCACCTTCTCGCCCGTCTTCACAACAAAACGCGGCGTGCTGCTGAAGGGAAACTGGCGGCACCGCACGAGAAATGGCCGCTACGAGATCAACCTTGCCGGCATTGACCAGACCAGCAAAAAGACAGCATTTCCCACCAGCAGCCGTAATTTCCGCGGTTCAATCGATTCCAAGGGTCATTTCAACCGCAATCAATATTGGAGTTGGGGCTGGGATGTAACCACGGAATCAGATGATACGTTCCGCCGCTTTTACGACATTGACGATGTGTTGAACACGGATCGCATCTCCCAGGTTTACCTCACGGGACAACGCGACCGGAACTATTTTGATATCCGGGCCTATCATTTCGGCGGGCTGCTATTCAGCGACACCCCGGTTTCCGAAACCCGGGTCTATCCTGTTATCGATCACAACTACATCTTCTCCGACCCGGTCCTGGGCGGTGAGTTGAGCCTGGACACAAATGTTGTGAGCCTCACGCGTGACGGCGGCGCCGACACATCGAGGCTTATCGCCAAAGTCAAATGGCGCAAGCAATTTATCGACCAGCGCGGTCAGATATTGACGCCATTCTTCAGCGCGCGCGGCGATATATACAACGTTTCGAAGCTGTTCGTGGACCCGGTCACGGGCACAGTGTTTGCCGGCGGGAATACGACCCGAGGCATGGTGACGGGCGGCTTGGAGTACCGCTACCCATTCGTCACGCACACGCCGAATGCGGCCCATATCGTAGAACCCATTGCCCAGATTATTGCGCGGCCCAACCCTCGTAACCAGCTCAAAGTTCCCAATGAAGACGCCCGCAGTCTCGTCTTCGACGATACGCTGCTGTTCGATATCGACAAATTCTCCGGCGATGACCGGATTGAAGGCGGCACACGCGTAAATGTCGGCGTTCGTTACACCCTGCAGCGCTACAATGGCGGCTATGTCCGCGCCGTCGTGGGGCAAAGTTATCAAATCGCGGGCGACAACCCATTCCCGGCGGCGAGCGGTCTTGAGAGCCGCTCATCGGATATCGTTGCCGGGCTCTATTTCCAGCCGATGCAATATTTACAATTCATTGGTCAGGGCCGCTTTGACAAGAATGACCTCAGCCTGAAGCGAACGGATATCGGAGCATCCGTCAATTATGGCCCGGTCACGAATAGCATCATTTACGCTAGCCTCGACGCGCAAGCGGGGCCCGGCATCGC
>JADFHH010000146.1 GCA_022567275.1 Pseudomonadota bacterium
CCGCTTCACGGATCATAGCCAAATCCTGGTCCGTGTCCGGATTGGGGGTGGTCAGTAGTTTCTCGCCAAAGAAGATCGAATTGGCGCCGGCCAGCAGGCACAAGATCTGGGCTTCTCTCGACAGGGCCTGGCGTCCGGCCGAAAGCCGCACCCGCGATTTCGGCATGACGATGCGCGCGGTGGCGATCATACGCACCATCTCCATTGGCTCAACGGGCGCTTGCGCTTCGAGCGGCGTGCCCGCAACCGCCACCAGCGCATTGATCGGCACGCTTTCGGGATGCGGGTCCATACCGGCCAGTATTTTTAACAGATGCGCGCGGTCGCGGCCGCTCTCCCCCATGCCGATGATGCCGCCGCAGCACACGGTGACGCCGGACTTTCTGACACATGCGATGGTGTCCAGACGGTCCTGATAGGTGCGGGTCGAGATGATTTCGCGGTAAAATTCCGGCGAGGTGTCGAGATTGTGGTTGTAGGCCGTAAGCCCGGCCCCGGCCAGCCGGTCCGCCTGGGCCTGGTTGAGCATACCAAGCGTCACGCAGGCTTCCATGCCCATTTCGCGCACGCCAACAACCATTTTCAGAACCTGGTCGAACTCTGACCCCTCGCGCACCTCGCGCCACGCCGCGCCCATGCAAAAGCGCGTCGCGCCGGCATCCTTCGCCGCGCGCGCGGAGCTGAGCACCGTCTCGACATCGAGCAGAGCTTCCTTTTCCAGCCCTGTGTCTTTGGCGTAGTGGGCCGATTGCGGGCAATATTTGCAATCCTCCGGGCAGCCGCCGGTTTTGATGGAAAGCAGGCTCGCCAGTTGCACGGAGCCTTCCTCGTGCCATTTCCGGTGCACGCATTGCGCCCGGTGAACCAGCCCGATCAGGGGGGACTCAAGGATCGCTTCTATTTCATCGACGCTCCAGTCATGGCGAATGTTCGCCACGCTGTTCCCGCAATCGTCATGGCCGTTATTCGACATGAATCTGATCCCGCCGTGATACGTTCGATTGCCGCTTCATCTTCGCTCAGGTAATACAAGAACATGGATGGAAGCGAAAGCCGTTATCGGGCGTGGCTGGAGGCGCGCGCCAAATCGGGCCTGCTGCGCGAATTGCGCAGCGCGGCGCATGACGCGCCAGGCTTTGTGAGTTATGGCGGTGCGTCATTCGTGAACTTCTCCAGCTCTGATTATCTCGGCCTGTCGCGGCATCCCTTACTGATCGAACGCGCGCACGAATGGGCGCAGCGTTATGGCGCGGGCGCGGCGGCTTCGCGTCTGGTGACGGGTAATCTCGATTTGTTCGATGGCGTCGAGGCCAAGGTCGCGCAACTCAAGAACAAGCCTGCGGCACTCGTCATGGCATCGGGCTTTCAGACCAACGCCACCGTCCTGCAAGCCCTGTTCGACAAACAGGTACTCGCCGCCGAGCCGATTATTTTTGCCGACCAGCTCATCCATGCCAGCATGCATTTCGGCTGCTGGGCGGCGGGCGTGCGCCAGCATCGTTACCACCATTGCGATATGCAGCATCTGGCATCCCTGCTGGCGAAACACGGCCAGGAGTCCGGTCCCAAATTCATCCTCACCGAAAGCATCTTTTCCATGGATGGCGATGTCGCCCCCATGGCGGAATTGGCCGCGCTGGCGGAAAAATTCAACGCCATGCTCATCTGCGACGACGCCCACGCGACGGGTGTTCTGGGCGCGCGCGGCGAGGGATTGAGCGGCGCGGCCGATGTGGTCATCGGCACCTTTTCAAAAGCCCTGGGCAGCTACGGCGCTTATGTTGCGTGTAGCGAAGGCTTACGCGACTATCTGGTGAACCGCTGTTCGGGCCTGATTTATTCAGCCGCCTTGCCGCCGCCGCTGCTCGGCGCGATCGATGCCAGCCTTGAGCTGGTGCCCGGTCTCGATGCCGAACGCGCGCATGTTCAGGCGCTGGCCGCCAGCTTCCGCGAAGGCGCGGGCGCTCTGGGCTATGACACAGGCGCCTCAAGCACACAGATCGTACCGCTGATTATTGGCGGTTCGCAAGACGCGCTCGACTTGAGCGCGCGGCTCAAAGATTCCGGTTTCTGGGTCACCGCCATCCGCCCGCCGACGGTGCCTGAAGGGACCGCGCGGCTTCGCCTGACCTTCTCCGCCGCGCATAAACGCGCGCAAGTGGACGCGTTGCTGGATACGCTCTCGGGAGCGCTCGGGCAAAACCGCGCGTCGATGCCATGAAGCTGGTGCTGGTCCATGGCTGGGGATTTCATTCAGGCGTATGGGACAATCTCATACCGCTTCTGGGCGGCCATGAACTGTTTCTCATCGATCTGGGATTCATACGCGGCGGTCCCAAGGCAGCGCATGAAATGCCCGGGCGTTCGCTGTGCATTGGCCATTCATTCGGCGTCATGTGGCTGCTCAAACACGGCCCCCGCCCGATGCGCGGACTGGTGAGCATTGCCGGGTTCGATTGTCTGCACAAATATGTGCCCGAAAACGTGCTCGAAGCGATGCGCGATGGGCTGCGCCGCGATCCGCAAGCGCAGTTGCAGCAATTTTGGAATAACGCCGGCCTTGCCGGATATGTGCCCGAAGGTGAACTCGACGGCGGCGGCCTGCGCGGCGGGCTGGACTGGATAGCGGCATGGGACGCGGGCGAGGAGCTGAAAAATCTCGGCACGCCGGTTCTGGCGCTGGCCGGCAAGGATGACCGCGTTGTCCGCAAGGACGCAAGCCAGGCCATCTGGGGCGGCGGCGCGGCCGAGCTGCATTGGCTGGACAAGGGCGGGCATTTGTTGCCGCTCACCGACCCGGAATGGTGCGCGGCGCATATCAACAGATTTGCCGATGGCCTTGAAGCATGAACAGCGACGCTATATTCGGGTGTAATGTTAGGGTCGGGACAAAATCTATGAAACGCGCATTTGCATCGATCATGGTGTCTGCGGCACTCGTCATTTCGCTGCGCGCCGCTTATGCCTGCAACCACGCAATTCTGTGTCCTGATCAATGGGTCTGGCCGGACGCCGAAGGGACATGCGTGGAAGCCGTCCCGCCAACCATGTGACCTGGCTGTTAAACCGTTTCCGGTTTTCACGGAAACGGTTTAAGGCCGCACCTGCGGCCTGGCGCTTACGCGCCGCGCCCGCCCCCGGGCCTGGCCTTCGGCCAGCCCGAGGACAGGCTCCGGCCCGAACGAAGTGAGGAATAGCCGCGAGCGAGAAAAACCAGCGCGCGACGCTACCAGTACATTTTGGCCTTCCTGGCGTCTTCGGTGTTGGGTTTGCGCCAGGCCTTGGCAATCGGGTTGATCGAGACCATGCCCACATCCCGCTCCGGCCCGGGCGGGAAATAGATGCCGTCATAAGGCATGAAACAGGCCTCCATTATATGAAACTTTTGCTGGTCGATCCTGGTGCGCTCGCGCATGCGCAAGGAGTAGACCACCACCAGAATCGGAAACGCCGCGGCCATCGCCAGCACGGCGAAATCGCCGAGTGCCCCCGTTCCCCCGCGGAACAGATCGGCGCCGCCAAGCGCCAGGTAGGCGGCGGCGAGCGCGAGGACAATGGCGCCTGCGAACAGCTTCACATAACGCCGGTCCGATTTGCCGATGCGCTGGGCCGTGCGCTCAAGCTCATCAATGCGCACCGCCGCCGCGCGTGCATTGGCGGCGGCTTCCTCGGGAAGGCTTTCCAGAAAAGTCTCCAGATCGATATTGATGCGCTCCATGGACTTAATCCTGCTCTAGATTTGCTCCAGCCCCTCGAACAGCCCGGCATAGGCACGCGTGAGTTCCGCATCCGTTATACAATAGGGCGGCAGCAAATAAACGGTCGGCCCGATTGGGCGGATATTGAGGCCGTTTTTCAGATACCAGTCGCGCAACAGCTCCCCGGCGCCGGTCTTGTAAGACCCTTGCGTCCCGGCAAGCTCGAACGCCAGCACACAGCCCATGGCGCGCGGGTGTTTTACCTTGTCATGGGCCATGAGACGCGCCAGCTGCGCGGCGTTGCGCTCGCCGATATGGGCGACTTTCTCAAGCGCCTTGTCTTGCTCGAACAATTCCAGCGATTTGCACGCCACGGCGCAGGCCAGCGGATTTGCCGTAAAAGTATGGCCATGGGCAAGTGCTGTGTCGAAACTGTCGCTCAAAAAAGCCTCGTAAACATCCTCGCGCGCGACCGTCACCGCCATCGGCAGCATGCCCGCGGTGAGCGCTTTGGAGAGGCAGATGATGTCGGGCACGAAATCCACTCTCTCGCAGGCAAACAGCGTGCCGGTGCGCCCGAATCCGGTCGCCACCTCATCGTAGATGACGAGCAGTCCGGCATCGCGCGCCATCTGGCTTATTTGCCGCACGAATTCGGGACGCGAAAAACGGAATCCACTCGCGCCCTGCATCAGCGGCTCGATAATGAGCGCGGCGGCCTTGCCGCCATGCGCATCGAGTGCGTCAGCGAAAGTTTTGAGCGCGTCCTCTTCTCTGGCCGCGATGGCGTTATCGCCCTCCCAGGTCTCGGCGTAGGGGACCGTGTGCACGGTGCACATCAGCTCCTGGAACAGGGTAAAAAAATTCGAGCCGCGCCCCAGCGACATGGCGCCCAATGTGTCGCCGTGATAACCGCCCTCGAAGGCAAAGAACTCTGTGCGCCCCGCATCGCCCTTGTTGCGGTGATACTGAAACGCGAGTTTTAGCGCGACTTCGACCGCGGTCGAGCCATTGTCGGAGAAAAACACACGATTGAGATCGCCGGGCAGAACCGCCGCAAGCGCTTGCGAGAGTTGTGCCGCAGGGGGATGGGTGAAGCCGGCGAACATGACATGCTCCAGCCTTGCCGCCTGCTCCGACAGGGTTTTCACCAGCGCCGGGTGGGCGTGACCGTGAATGCAGGTCCACCAGGACGAGATCAAATCGAGTATTTCATTGCCCTGCTCATCCAACAGCGATGCGCCCTTTGCGCGGGTGACGACAACCTGGTCGCGCTCGCTCGCATGCTGGGTGAAGGGGTGCCAGATATGGCGCTTGTCGATGTCGAGGATGCCGCTCATTTTATTACGCCGTGCCAAGGGACATGAGATCGAGTTCCGGCCGGACGGCTTTGAGCGCATCGCGCGTGAGCGGGTCAAGGGGCGGGATATGGCCGATGACCGCGACCTTGCCATAGCTCTCGATTGCCGCGCGATTATGCGGCACGTCCGGCCCGCTCAATATCACCCCCGCGACCGGGATTTTTCGCACGCGCAGGGCCTCCAGAGAAAGCAGCGAATGGTTGATGGTGCCGAGCGTGGTGCGGCATACGAGAATGGCGGGGAGCCCCAGTTTCTCGATGAGATCGATCACCAAATCCTGTTCATTGAGCGGCACCAGCAGCCCGCCCGCGCCCTCGACGATAAGTGGCGCGGTATCGCCGGGAAGCGCGAAGGCGTTGATGTCGATTTTCACCCCCGCGCGGCGCGCCGCTTCATGGGGCGAG